>JAZLCM010000040.1:0-7584 GCA_045614245.1 Candidatus Enterousia sp. | reverse complement strand
GAACAAGAACTAAATAACATAACCGGCAATTTGCAACAAAAATTAAAAGATGCCGGCGCCATTGATGAAAAAAATGATGCAAAAAATATCGCAAAGTTTAATCAAATAATTGATGGCATGATTGATGAATGTGGTAAAATTTCGCAACAACTGGAAATGGGTCGGTATGATGCGAATTCCGCCAACATTGTACAAAGTCGGATACAATGGCTAAGAACTGTTAAGGGAACTCAAACACTCAATTGGCATACAGGCACTAATAGTGACAGAGAAGAAAAAATTGTCATAGGTTCAGATTACGGAAGTTTGCGCGATGTATTTAAAGATGGCGCAAACCAAGTGATACGATTATTTGGATTTCAAAAGAAATCTGTATCGCCTAAACACACCAAATAATTTCGCCCCGCGCAGTGCGCGGGTTTAATTATCTGTGTATATAATACTGCCCTTTAACATATTCGTTGCGACCTTGTTGGATCTCGCACAGAACCTGCTCTAAATCTTGCGTACCATAATACACTCCTTCCTCTTTTATCTTTATTCGTTCTCCTGGGTTCGCCTTTTCATCACGATCAAACCTATCGACAATGATCCGCATGTCGCCGTAATATATGGAAACTATTTTATAACAAATCGGATTGATTTTGAACAAAACAGATGTATCACATTTATTGTCCTCAAACCACGAGGTAAAGAACCGATTTGCGGTCAATTTTGGATTTGGATCAAAATTCATTTCCTGTATAAGTTTGAAAATTGGATAATCAGGCAAATTCTTATCAACTTTACCTTTATTCATAATTTTTTTAGGTTCCATACCCTGCAAATTTATGATACGCTGAAAGTATATCAGATATCGTGACAACTGCTGAACATATTGCCTGTTATAACAATCCAATTGTTCTTTTATTTTCGACTTGTCGTGAATTAGCGTTGTGCCTTTCGTCGGATTGTATTCAGCAACAAAATCATCTATGGCACGTACATCCGAATAGGCGCACCCATTAAAATCAAAATACGGTCCAGGATAAGCCTGCCTAAAAAGTACAGGTTCTATAACATCACCATTATGTCTATATGGTTTCTTAATTACCTGATCCGCCTGTTGCCAATCATATGCGCGCAAGTGGCCGAAAGTGGCACCGATACACCTGTGAAACCAATAGCCGCCCTCTTTCATACCCCATTTTGTATATTCAAATTTCATATACGGAGGAATTAAAGAGGTATTCTTCAAAGAATCATTTATATCTGTCATAACAATAAAACCTTTTCATTTGTATCCTACATTTATGCATATATTACCGAAATCGAACGATTTTTCAACAATAATCTACATAAAATTTTGTGGATTTACGTCGATTTTAATTCTTATGTTTGCCGGCGCGTTTACGCGCGAAAGCCATTTCTTCACGATTGGTTGCAGGTACGCGCGCGCATCGCCGGCGACCAAAAATCTCATTCGGTAAAAACCGCGAACTTGATAAAGTTGCGCGACAATCGGGCCCATTATGCGCGCGCCGGGCGCATTTGGAACATGTTGCGCCAATTTATTACAAAATTCTTTAAGCAAATTTTCATTTTTCGATTCAACAATAACGGCAACCAGTTGTCCAAAAGGCGGCATTTTTGCGACCCGTCGAACCTCCATATCCGCATGCAAAAACTCATCACGATTGCCCGCACAAATCGCGGTTAAAACCGAATTTGATGGTTGATATGTTTGCAATAAAACGTGACCCGGGAACTTTCCGCGTCCCGCACGACCGGCGACTTGGAACAGTTGTTGAAATGTGTGTTCCGCCGCGCGAAAATCCGTACCAAACAATCCCATATCACTGTCCACTACACCGACCAAGGTAAGGTTCGGGAAATGATGTCCCTTGGCCAGAATTTGTGTCCCGATAATGATGTCCAATTCGCCCGATTCTATTTTTTCAACGAGTCGTTCAAGTGCGCCACGCGACATCATCGTATCACTGGACACCAGTGCGGTTTTGGCATTGGGGAATTTTACATTTACCTCTTCTTCTATCTTTTCTAATCCTGCGCCACGCATTGAAACACTGTCGCCACATTCGGGGCATTTGTCCGGCAAAGTTTTTACCCGACCGCATATATGGCACAATAATTTTCCCAACTTTTTATGATATGTCATGCCGACCGAACATTCGGGACAGGTCGCGACCCAACCGCATTTTCGACACTGGACAATCGGGGCAAATCCACGGCGATTTATAAACAGCATAACCTGTTGCCTTTCCGCCAGTGTTTCACGAATCGCATCACAAAGAACGGGCGACAATGCACCGACACGTGTTTCTTCTTTGATTGTATATTCTTGCGGTTGATGTTCACGCAGATCTATTGTTTCAATTTTCGGTAATTCTGCGCCACCGTATCGCGATTTCAAAATATGATGACCATATCGCCCCAGTTCAACATTATGCATTGTTTCTTCGGATGGCGTAGCACTTGCCAATACAACCGGGAAATTTTCCAACTTGGCACGCAAAATCGCCATATCACGACCATGATAATTTCCCATGTCTTCTTGCTTATACGAAGAATCATGTTCTTCATCAATTATAATAAGCCCCAAATCTTGCCATGGCAAAAACAGTGCACTGCGCGTGCCGACAAGTATTTTTATTTCGCCCATCAATACACCACGCCAAATTTCGCGCCGTCGCGCCGCGGTTAAATTACTGTGCCACACAACAGGCGGTGCACCAAAGCGCGATTCAAACCTTTTGATAAATTGTGTGGTAAGGGCGATTTCCGGCATCATCAACAATACCGAACGACCCGCACTATATGCGCGCCATACAGAATCAAAATAAACCTGGGTTTTACCACTGCCGGTTATGCCATCAATAAGGTTTACCGAAAATCCACCATGTGTAATGTCATGTCCAATACTGTCGGCGGCAGATTGCTGTTCGGGGTTTAATTCTATATTTCCCATATCGGCGTATTTATAATTAAAACCCTGGGACACACGGCGATTTGACACCGGCACCAACATGCCACGCGTAATCATTGTCCGTATAACCGAAGACCCCACGCGTGCAATGTTTTGAATATCATTTGCCGACATTGGTTCATTATTATTCACTTGGAAAGCATCAAAAACCATTTGGCGATTTTCGGTCATTTTGACATTTTCACCATTAGAATTATACGCGTAAAGTTGTTCGGTTTTCGGTTCATTGAACGCATCAGGCACATTTAAAATCAACCGCAAAACCGCGCCCGGCGCCATAAGTGTCCATTCCGACATTTTCTGAATCCACTGTAGTGCGGCGATTGGCAATTTATACGGGAAAACCGCACTAACATTTTTTATTTTTTCCGGTGCCAAATTACTATCGCCAACGCCATAGATGACACCGATATATGGGTGATTCATAATGTTACACCGCACAAATGTTCCAATTTCCGCATCATCGGTCAAACGGTAATCATAACCGAAATTCACAACATTCGGGACAAGAACTTTTACAATGGTACCTTTTTTGAACATAGCAATAAAATACTTGTTTTTTTCATAGTTTTCAATAGTATTTAATAAAACCTTGAAAAGGAAAGTTGATGTGGATATATTTTTTTGTGGTTTGTGATTTTCTGTGTCGTTTTATTCCTGTGCGGCGGTGGCGGTGGTATATGCGACGCGTTAAATTGTTTGATTGGTATCGCAAATATAATGCACTTAAACGGGCTTTCCCGAACCTTGACTTTTACGATGTCAAAATGATAAAGGGCGGTTGGAATATCGGCTTTGTTGTTGAAAATAAATTTGTTTTCAAGGTAAGAAAACGAACCGACACCGAAATCCCCCAGGATAAAATTGTCCGCGAAAAACGAATAACTGATGCACTTGCGCCGTTTTTGCCGGTCCGGATTTTATCAATTCGTATTGTCCAGGCGGGCGAATATATATTTTATAAATATCCTTTTATACCCGGGAAAAACCTGAATTTAATGAGCGTGAAAAAGATAACACAGAACCGGCAAAAGTTGGGAAAACAAATCGCAAAATTTATTTATAAACTGCATAATGCCAAACCAGTCGGAATAGATGACCTAAAAACTGGGAACGGCGATGGCTGGAATCATAACGACCTTTGTAACAATATGATTGTCGACCCGGAAACAATGGATATTGTTGGAATTATTGATTGGGAATATGCCGGATGGGGAAGTTTAGAAACCGAATTTAAAAACACTGTCGCTTTTTCAAGCGCGATGCGTGAATCCGGAATCGGTGAAGTTATCCGCCAAGAATACGATGAAATCGTGGCGAAAGCCGCCCAAAAAGCGCAATAATTATACTATACCAATATCGTCATTTGTTGGAATATGATTTATTATAACGTCGGCAAAGAATTGTGTTTTAAACCATGTCCGTTGCCGTTTTGCATATTGGTTCGTTTTTGTTATCCAATTTTTGATCGCCTCATCGCGCGTTATCTTGCCGGTTATGTAATCGCACAGTTGCATCGCACCAATGGCCCGATTTGGATTCAAATTATTATCCACAATATATTGTGCTTCGTTTATCGCACCACCCGATAACATTTGCGGAATTCGTGCGGCAATGCGTTTATGCAAGATGTCCAGTGGAGGGTTTATTAAAATTCTGTACGGCGTCGGCAAAATCGCACCAGCGCGCGGTTCGTTCCACCATTCCGTTATATGGCGACCGGTTTGTAAAAAAACCTCCAGTGCGCGGGCAACGCGCTGGGCATCCATTACACCGGTTTCGGCAACCATCGCACGTGCGCCATCCAAATCTTTGTTCACCATTTCGCGTGCACGTCGCCGGTTTTCGGGTGATATTTCCGGAATTTCGGCAATTCCGTTTACAATACCGTTTATATAATATCCGGTTCCACCAACAAAAATAGGAACACGACCATTCGCACGTGCCGCGTCATATTCACGCTGCGCCAACTTTATATAATCCGCCACACTTATTTGTTCAGAAAGTGGCAAAATGGAAAAAAGCCGATAAGGCACACCTTCTATTTCATCGGTGATTGCACGACCAGCGAATGGACTTGCCGATATATTTTCAATACCGCGGTATATTTGCACACTGTCACAATTTATGATTGTACCATTGAGCTTTTTCGCCAATTCGTGTGCGAAATCTGACTTACCCGACGCGGTCGGACCGGCGATGATGTATGCGCTTTTTGTATTCATGCCAATGATTATACCGCATGTTTCTGCAAATTCAAGGTCGCATAAAATTCAGATTGGATTTTTATGTAATTAGTGCTATGATACGGCGGTATTGAACAAAATAAAGGAAGGTATATTATGTCAAAAAAAGTAAAAGTTGCAATAAATGGCTTTGGTCGCATTGGTCGTTTGGTTTTGCGTGCGGCACTGGAATCTGGGCGTGATGATATTGAATTTGTCGCGGTAAATGATTTAGCGCCGGCGGAACAAAATGCATATTTATTACAGCATGATTCCGTACATGGCAAATTGCCGATGGATGTAAAACTGGATGGCGATACGATAATTGTTGGCAATCACCACATTAAATGTATTGCCGAAAAAGATCCGTCAAAGTTGCCTTGGCGTGAATTAGGTATTGATATAGTTATGGAATGCACGGGGCTTTTCACCGCGGCGGACAAGGCACGTGTTCATATTGATTGCGGCGCAAAACGTGTTTTGGTTTCGGCGCCATCGGCGGGTGCGGACAAAACTATCGTTTTCGGTGTAAATCAAGACACATTGACCAAGAACGACATTATCGTATCAAATGCTTCGTGTACGACGAATTGCCTTGCCCCGGTGGCACAGGTTTTGGATGAAAAGTTCGGCATTATATCCGGGTGGATGACCACCGTCCATGCATATACCGGCGACCAACAATTATTGGATAAAAATCACAAGGATTTCCGGCGTGCACGTGCCGCGGCGCTTTCAATGATTCCAACCAGTACTGGCGCCGCCAAGGCGATTGGTTTGGTGTTGCCAAAGTTGGCGGGTAAACTTGATGGTATTGCAATTCGCGTTCCGACACCGGATGTATCGGTTGTGGAGTTGATTGTGAATTTGAAAAAGAAAGCAACCGCTGAAGATATCAATGATGCTATGCGTGCGGCACAATCAAAAACATTTGGATATAATGAATTACCACTTGTTTCCATAGATTTTACGCACGACGCGCACAGTTCTGTATTTGATTCTACACAGACACGTGTTGTGGATGGCAACCTTGTCCATGTGACCGCGTGGTACGATAACGAATGGGGTTTTTCCAATCGTATGAGTGATACCGCCGTCGCAATGGGTAAGTTGTTATGATGATTTATCAGATTATTTGAATAAAAAGGTAGAAAATGTTACGTCCTTCGTTGCGCAAATCGAATCAAATGCGTCCGGTATCAATGGAAACCGGTGTCAACAAATGGGCCGAAGGTTCATGTCTTATCAAGGTTGGTGGGACACATGTTATTTGCACCGCTTCCATAGACTTTAATCAGCCGACTTGGAAGCGTATGCAACATAAAACTGGGGGGTGGGTGACGGCCGATTATTCAATGTTGCCACGTGCAACGGACACACGCAAATCCCGCGATGCATTGGCAAATGATAAACGCAGCATGGAAATATCCCGCATGATTGGACGCGCATTGCGCAGTGTGGTTGATTTAGAGGTGCTTGGCAAACACACAATATATATCGATTGCGATGTGATTCAGGCGGATGGTGGAACGCGCTGTGCCGCAATAACCGGCGGGTTTGTGGCGTTGTCACTTGCGGTGCGTTGGATGATTGAAAACGAACGGATAGCCGAAAATCCAATTCGTGAACATATTGCGGCGGTCAGTGCAGGTATTTGGAACAACGAATTGATTCTTGATTTGGATTACGAAGAAGACTGTAACGCCGAAATGGATGCGAACTTTGTTGTCGGCGAAGACGGACGTTTTATCGAAGTTCAATCCACCGGCGAACAGCATCCTTTTGATAAATCGCAACTTGGTGAAATAATGGACATGGCGGCAAGTGGCGCAAAAAAACTTATCGAATTGCAAAAGCAAGTTTTGAATTAATTCAATTTGTATTTCAATATATCATCGGATTTTATATATTCCGGGGTATCATGTAAAAGTTTTGTCTTTGCACGACGCGCGTATTCTTTCGCCTTTTGCGGTTGCTTTTGCAAGACATAGAATTCCGCCATTGCCCAATCCGCCCGTCCATCATCGCCAAACGCACGCGCCAAAACCCAATACGCAAGTGGTTTCGGTTCAACCAAAATTGTGTGTCGACAAAGTTCAATCGCACGCGCACGATCCGCATCACCGCCACGTTCGGATAAAACCAATGCAAGTGCCGTTTCAATCTGTGGCGAATTTTTGCGTAAACTAATCGCCTGTTCATATGCCGCGATACTGTCGTCATAATGCCCATATTGATATTCAATGTCACCAAGCAATTCATAAAAATACGGATTCTTGGGTTGTCGCGCAATCAGTGTACGCGTCCCGGTCGCCGCGCCCGACAAATTTCCATGGCGCATATTTGCAATCGCGCGCGCATATATCGCCGCAT
>JAZLCM010000039.1:0-6397 GCA_045614245.1 Candidatus Enterousia sp. | reverse complement strand
CATTTGCAAATAGTATTCTACACGCGTATCGATTGACGAAAACCACCCGGATTGCAATTTCATATTACGCTGAATCATTTTCCCCGAAAGCGACATGTTCGGCGCAACTAATGTTCCTTTGCCAACGATTGTTGATTGGTCGTATTCGTCATCGCCACGCGCCGCGCGCACCGCATAGGTCGATGTATCTTCGGCATAGTCATTATTTTCAAACGCGGTTGAAATTTGGGCGCGACCAGAATTGATAAGTGTCATACGAATTTTCTTTACCAAAATATCCGTATCAAACCGTTGCATAGTATCATTTTTTATTTCACCGATTCCAATCACCGGATTTTTCACGCGGGCAAACGCACCACTTGCCAACATAGACTTTGTCATGTCTTCGGCGGTTTGTGTCCAATCGCGATATTCCAATTCCATCACATGTTGCATATCGTCAACTTCGCGTGCGTCGTTCAAGTCAACAACGCGCACTTCGCCACAGCCAATAAGCGCGGCACACAACGCAAACGGTAAAAGTTTTTTCATTTTCCATCCTTTTGGTTTTGTTTATTTAAGTTTCATTATTTTTATATCCCACGCCTGTGGCGCGACACGAACATATACAATCGAATTACCATGTGCCGGCACAGATATACTTTTCATAACATTACCACCGCTTCGCAAATCAATCAAGCCACTTTTGGGAATCGGCATGCGCAAAACAGATATTGTCTTTGGCAATGTTGCCCATGTGCGAACTTCGGCGTTTGTGGTCGCTTCGGAATAAATCAAAGAAACCAACCCCAAAATTGCCGCCGCATCAGAATTCGAGTTATACATTGTCGTTTGCAGTGCAGTTCGGCCCGCCGCCGCCACAACGGCGCGCAGAACTTCGTTCACATGATATTCGTTGTATTCGGTCATAAACATTGCATCAACATCTGCGATTTGTTGGGCGCCATCAATTTTTACCCAATTGTTTAATAGAATTGGTCTTGATGTTGCAATCGTAATCCACGACAAAGCCTTGCCAGTAAAAAAGGGCAGGCTGACACGATTTTCGGTAAGTTTCGGTGCGAATCCATCTTCAATAAAAACCCACGCCATGTTTTGTGGTCGTGTTTTGCTTTCCGCCAATTTTAAATCTGATTCAACATAGGTGTTGTTTGGCGTCATGCCATGTGCGCGTTCCAAATAGGTTTCTGCGTTCGAAAAATCGCCACTGGTCAAAAAGTATATTCCCGATAAATACATCAGTGCCGGATTCATAATATCGCTGTACGCCGCCCATCGTTCTATTTTGCTTGCGGTTTCGTTATGTTGTGCGATTTCTTGTTGGTTTGATTCGATAAGTTTTTTATACGCGACGGACATATTTTGTTGCTTGGCATACGATTGATTGATAATCACGCGTGCGTCGTTCCACCGACCGTCCGCAATCGCAGCCCAAAGTTGATAATACGATACGAACAAAGTGTCCATCATAAACGGACGATAATCATTCGCGTTTGCGCCAAATGCAAAGTTCGCGGCTTCGCGCCAAAAATCGCCCGATGTGACATCTGGATTGTTTTTATTAAAAATTTCATACGCGCGGTCTGCGCCGGTTAAATCATCATTATGAAAAAGCGCATCGGCGGTTATCAATAAATCAAGGTTGTTTTTATCTTCCAAATCTTCGGTGGCGACCGTGGTATTCATATAATCCATGCGCACCGAATCAAGGCGCGATTCAACGGTTGCACTGCATGCGGAAAGTAAAACGCCGATTATTAAAAAGCGTGCTAATTTTAACATATCCCTATTTTACAACAGGTGCCAATTCTTTCAACTCATTTGTTTGCGGATTGTAATATCGTGGATTACCATTGTATTCCAAAATCGCGTGATGCATAGGAATCAAAAATTCCGGTAAAGGCGATGATCGACCCATTTTCATATATTCGACCATTTTTGGGTCGCTGAACGCCATGCGCATTTCCGCCTTTATTGGGCGTTGGTACCAACCTTCGTATAATATAACCCCTTCGGCCGGTTTACCGTCGACACTTATCTTTAACCGCATAAGGTCAAATTCGCTAAATACCGGTTCTTCTTTTTTCTCTTTGGTTTCGGTTTCTTTGCCGTCCGGACCTTTGACCTTTTTCTTTTCGGTCGTTATTTTCATTGGCATCATTGCCGCAAAACGTTTTGCGGTATCAATATCGTTTTGTCTAAATACGATTTTTGCGGCGGTGGTTGACATGATTGTGGCGGCGGCATCGGCACCATATTTTTCCTGAATTTGGTGAATGTCTTGACCGATGAACAGATACGAAATCTGTTGACTACGACCGACGTCGGGACCTTGGATAACCGCCTGCAACTTTTGCATTTTGGGCATTTCATCAAGCAAGAATAACACCGGATACGGTCCCATCTTTTCACCACTGCGTCCAACATGATCAGGCGGATTGGCAAGCAAAAAGTTCGACATGGTTTCAATAAACATCGCAGTAATTGGATTTAAAGCCTTGGCATCGACCATATTTATGGACAGGTAAACCGTGACCGGTTTCATTTTACCGTCGCGCGGGTCAACCATTCCGCGCATATCGGAAAAGTGAAAGTCAGAATGTGATGTACGATTACGAACGGCGGCATTACGGAATATCGCAAGCCCGGTAAGAATAGTTGAAATAATTGAACCTCGTTCCGTTGCCGGCGTATTGGCAAGTTTCGTAAGTTCTGCAACGGCGCGATTAGAATACGCAAACGCGCGACATTCCGCAACGGCGCCTTCTAGCCAATCTTTCATCGGATCCGCCATCATAACGGTTTGGTCACCTTGCTTTTGTCGTTCCGCTAAATCGGCAGCAACGGCGATTTGCGCTTCGGTAATCCAATCAAGCATCATGGAAAACGACGCTTCTTTACCAAGCCACATTTGCGGTATATGTGCCCATGTTCCGATATGAACATAATTCATTGCATTTAATTCGCCGTTCTTAATCAGTCCCATTGCGGCAAAGGCATTTGGATCATTGACCATTGCAAAATAGTAATCGGATAAAACCGCGGCATCTTCGGCGTCAAATGTTCCCGCCTGCAGACGCCCATAGAAATAGTCATCCGCCTTGGCGCGTTCAATCTTTGAAACAATGAATTGAATAAACCCGGCAAGTCCGGCGCGCCCAGATTGGGTCCAGTGCGGGTCGGCACTGCTGCCCGTCGCATCCGGAACCAAAACATCACAGATATAGTCCACATACAATTCGCGTTGTTCAATGCTAAACGGTATATGCCCGGGCGAAAGCGGATTCCATGACGGGTAATAAATACCTTTTTCAGGTTCATCTTGCCCCGCCCAATTCATAATGAACACCGGACCAACCCGTTCAGAACGAAAACCACTGGATTTTTCGTCGATTTCCGGTTTGGGGTCATTTATAATCATGGACACGTTCGGGCATTCGAAAATTGTTGGTAACGCAATAGCCTGGGTCTTACCGGTTCCGGGGGGCGCCAAACACAAAACAGATAAAGTTTTTGGCAATTTTAGTGGTTTCTTTTTGAAATACCCCAAAACCATCATAAAGCCCTTGAATAAGCCCATTTGTTCAATATCTTTTTCGTTTGCTTCACGACCAGATTTTTTATCGTATTCATCCTTGCCATTTGGATTAAATTCCTTTTTCAATGTGTCGTCCACCAATAAATAATAAGCCAACACAGGCAAAAGCGGAATCGCGCATTCAAAATCAGGGTGCATCAAACAACGCCAAATCCAATAAGGAATTTCCGCAACGACTGATAATCCGGCACTTTGAAACATGTTTATAAAATAAATTTTCATCCAATTTATTGTTGCCGGCGACCATCCATATCGGCACAGATGTTCAATTGCAAACGAAAGACAAAATACAAATGCGCACACCAACCACACGCCAACTGACCATCGCAGTGCCCAAAATACCTGGGCCATGGGGGTTTGTTCGTGTTCTTTATACGCACTGGATTTGAATATATTCAAACCCTTGCTATCTTTTCCCGCAGATAAAATCTTGAACTTTTGAACCATCGTGTTATGATTATATCAGAAAAAAGAAAAACAATAAAGCATGGAAACAAATTTTATATGAAAAATATTCCGCGAATTTTTATCGAACAAAAACTTGATTCCGGCGACATTTTTCCGGTGGAAAAATCTGTGGCGCATTATTTGTCGCATGTTATGCGCACGAATAAATGTATAGTCTTTGGGCATGGGCATGAATTTAACGCCACATTATCTGCGGACGGTAAAACAATGACTGTTGGTTTTGATACTGGTCGGGCGGATGTTGTTTCCGATATTACGCTTTATTTTGCACCGATAAAGCGTGTTGATGACTTGATTGCGATGGCGACACAGATGGGAATAAAAAAGTTCGTTCCGGTTATTACTGAACGGACGGTAAATCACCATGTAAATTGGGAACGCATGCGCAAAATTGCGATTGAATCTGCGGAACAATCCAATTGTAATAGCGTACCCGAAATTGCAACACCGATAAAGTTTGATGAACTTGATTTGTCCGCACTTTGCTTTGCGGACGAACGATTTGCGTATGTTGATAAACCAAGTCCAAAATTCGACGCAAACGCGATTCTTGTCGGACCCGAAGGTGGATTTTCTGATGCGGAATTTGCGGCACTGGATGCGGCGGGTGCGGTGCCTGTATCATTGGGAAAAACAATTCTGCGTGCCGAAGTCGCCGCGGTCATCGCCATAGAAAAGATACGAAAATGAAAATAAGAATTGCAAAATTTATCGCCGACAGTGGTATAACATCGCGACGCGGTGCGGAACAAATGATTGCCGACGGAAAAGTTTTGGTAAACGGCGCGGTTGCAACAACACCGGTAATGTTCGTCGATGATACAGATGAAATTGTGGTTGACGGGAAAAAAGTTGAACCGCGTACGGATACACAACTTTATGCTTTTCATAAACCGTTTGGTACGGTGACCACAACACATGACCCGCGGGGACGCAATACTATTTACGATATATTGCCACGCGAATATCGTAATCTGCGTTATGTTGGGCGATTGGATTTTAATACGACCGGACTTTTGCTTATGACAAATGACGGATTGCTTGCGCGGAAACTCACGCAACCAAGTTCCGAAATACCGCGTGTATATATTGCAGATGTGGACGGCAATAATATGTCTAAATTGGACAAGGCGCGTCATGGTGTGACGATTGATGGTATTCATTATCGGCCAATGAAAATTGAAATTATGCCTGATGGGCGTTTGCGTATTACTGTGACCGAAGGAAAAAAGAATGAAATCCGCATAGTGTTAAAACATTGTGGTTTGCCGGTGCGCACTTTGCACCGAATTATGTACGGTTCGATAAGTATAAAAAATATCCCAACCGGAAAAATTATTAAATTGGATGAAAAAACCATTGACGACTTTATAAAAACTTATCTATAATCGATGCATAAGGAAGGGAGAATTTACATGAAAAAGAAAACCGTAAAACACACGAAAGCCGAAGCTACCGCAACGCGCGGCGTGAATGTAAAGGTTGCACATCGTACGGGTGGTGTATCATCTTGGTCGATGTCAATATATGTTTACTGGTTCATAATTTTGTTTTTTATCGCGGCAACATTTTTTATTCTTGGACGCAGTCAATTTACATCAACACCTCGTCATGGATTGAAAAATGGTATATCCGAAGAAATTTTGATGCGTGCGAATGATTACTATAATAAAGGTAAAGATGAAATTTTGGCGGGTAATTTAGATGGTGCGATTGCTGATTTAACATCGGCAATAACCACCGAAAAAACAATGGTGTCGGCATATATTTTGCGTGGCGAGGCGTATATGCAGGCGGGCGATTACCGCGCGGCGTTAAACGATTTTAATTCTGCAATTGAAATGGATTCGCAAAATTCTGTGGCTTATTACGATCGTTCGTTATTGAATACGCGTCTTGAAGATTTTGATGCGGCGATGAATGATATCAACAGTGCGCTTGCAACATATGTGGCAAATCCAAATGAAATTTTGCAACTGCGTGATTTGTATGCAAAACGCGGTCAGTTAAATCTTTGGCAAAAAAATTGGGAAGGCGCAATTGCGGACTATACAAATTCACTTGCGCGGCCCGAAGGAATAATAAGTCCGTCTGTGTATGCGGAACGCGCCGAGGCATATACCGCAATGGGCAATTACGCGGCGGCGATTGATGATTACACATCGGCGATACGCGTTATTTCTGAACAAATCCAAGGCGCAACAACAATCGAACAAAAAGAAGATCTTTCTATGCGTGCGATGAATTATTTTGAAAAATCTGCGGCGTTGAATTTAAGTCTTGGTAACGCCGTCGCGGCAAAGTCTGATTTAGAATCGGCGTATCAAATTG
>JAZLCM010000038.1:0-8127 GCA_045614245.1 Candidatus Enterousia sp. | reverse complement strand
TATATTTTATTGGAATTTTGGTCGCCTATTTGTTGGGCAGTATCCCCGTTGGATTGTTGCTTTCGCGGGCGTTGGGCTATGGCGATTTGCGCAAAATAGGCAGTGGTAATACCGGTGCCACGAATGCTTTGCGCGCCGGTGGGTTGCGGTTTGCAATCTTGGTTTGGTTGTTGGACATGGCCAAGGCGGTCGCGGCGGTTTTGATTGGAAATTGGATTGATGGCGCGACATTTGGTGCATGGTGCGGGTTTGTGGCGATGATCGGGCATTGTTTCCCGATATGGATGCGGTTCCATGGGGGCAAGGGCGTTTCGTGTCTGTTCGGAATTTTGATTGCGGTCAACCCGATATTGTTCGTGATTTGTGGCATAGAGTGGCTGATTGTTGCGCTGGGGTTTGGGTATTCGTCGTTGGGTGCGATAATTGTATTTTGTTTGGTGCCGGTGTTGGGCTTTGCGATTTCGCCGGGTGTTGGACTTGCATTTTTTGCTATGGGGTTGCTCTGTTTATATCGGCATTTGGAAAATATAGGTCGGCTTGTTGGTGGCACCGAATCAAAAATAGTATGGCGATGGAAGAAATAAAACTAATTGCGCTTTATTTTTGACCGTTTTTGTGATATAATGTCTTGCAGTAAACGAGGGAGATTTTGCAAATGAAAGGTTTGTTCATCGTATCGCTTTTGGCGTTGCCATGCGTCGCAATGGCGGATTTGCGCGATCCGCGCGTTGGTGCAACAAGTATGGTGGCAAGTCGTCTTGCCCCCGCCCAAGATAGGGCGATTGTTGCAAGCAAGAATCAAATTACAATGCCGGATGTCTCAATTAGTACCGAACGTTCGCCAAGTATCAAAGATGATGCGATTAAACCGTCTTTCCCTGCGGCGGATGCGGATAAGGATAGACGCGATGCCGAACGTGCCGCGTGTTTGAATAATAATATCGGGGTTGGAAATACTTTCGTTTGGGCGTCAAAGTTCAGCAATACGAACAGTTATGCCATGATGCAGGAAGATGTTGATAATCCGGAAAATAATGTTTGCTTTGTAAAGGTTGATTTGAAATCTGCGGACCCGCGCATAAATATGGCGGATATCCCAAGTCGGTATTTCCAATGGGGATATAATATAAACTGTGGTTCGTGGGTTGATGAAGAGTTATTACAGTCGCGAATTTTGGACGCAAAAAAATCTGGACGGACTTGGGCGACCGTGGGTGGCGCGGTCGGTGGCGCGGCGGTTGGTGTCGGCGCGATGGAATTGTTTGGAAATAGGTGGATCGGTGGCAAAGTCGAAGGGCAGAAATCGTTGCAAGGTAACGCATTGTTAAAATCGCAATTGTTGACACTTAAAGACAAAGACAGTGCGCAGTATAACGCGTTTAAAACGGAACTAAAGAAATTCAAAGACGCGTGCGAAAAATACAAAACTGATACAGGTGGCACTGTGTACAGCCGGTGCGAAGAAATTGATTATGAAACTTTGTTGAAAATATAATATCGGTCATATATATAAATGTATAAAACACCCAATCGGGTGTTTTTTCTTGTGATTTGGGGCAAAATGTTTTAAAAGTATGCGAAATGGAAAGTTTGGTTGAACATCTTTTGATTCTGCGGTCGCCGGGAATTGGGCCGGTTGCGTATAATAATTTGCTGACCAAGTTTGGTTCGGTGGGCGCGGTGATTGAATCTTTGAATCCGTCGGCGGAATTGCGCGATTCGGTTATGCGCGAAATCGATGTGGCGGCGCGTATGGATATCAAGTTCGTCTTTGATACGGATGAACTTTATCCGGCTGGACTGCGGCGGGTAAAGAATCATCCGCCAATTATAACCGTGCGTGGAAATGTTGAAACTTTGCGACGTAACTCGGTTGCGATGGTTGGAACGCGTCATGCGACCGTGACGGGAATGGAATTTGTTGCAAAGATGGCAACCGCATTTGTGGAACATAATATATGTGTTGTATCGGGTATGGCGATCGGGACCGATTCGGCGGCGCATATGGGCGCTTTGCGTGCGTCCGGAAATACCAATACGATTGCGGTGCTGGCGGGCGGGGTGGATTATATTTGGCCACTTGAGAATGAACCGCTTTATTATGAAATTCTGGAACGTGGCGCGGTGATTAGTGATATGCCTATCGGGTTCGTGCCAAAGGGAACAAATTTTGTGCAACGAAATAGGATTATTGCCGGAATCGGTGAAAAACTTGTGTTGTCCGAGGCAGATTTAAAATCAGGCAGTATGAAAACCGCGGAATTTGCGCATGAATATGGGCGAACGGTTTACGCGGTGCCTTCACATCCGGCGGATTCGCGGGGGGCGGGACCAAATTCACTGATTCGGTCCGGGCGTGCAATTTTATGCCAAGGTGTATCCGATTTCTTTGATGATGATGAAACAAACGAAAAAAATGTAAAAAAAGTCGAATCGGAAAATGAAGTTTTAGATAAAATTGGAACCGTTCCATTATCAGAATCTGTATTGGCAGAAATTGTCGGAAAAACCATTTCGGAAATTAAACGAGAGCTGGTAATTTTAGAATTACAAGGTTTGATAGAAAAACAAGATAATGGTTATGTTCGTTTATGAAAAAAATTGTGTCTATACAGTGTATATACAAAGCGCGGAAAACAGGCAAAAAAACGAATCGTGTCAAAAAATAAATTTGAAAAAAATAGGCAAGATTTAGTTGCAAACAAAAATCAATTTTATACATTATCAGCCGTAGAAAGGTTGGTAGAAAAACAAATCCAGTTCGGGTTTAAAAGTTAAATAAATAGTTAGTTAGAGAGTTGAGTGTAGGTAACATAAGAAAACGTTAGGTTCCAAAGAATTTGGCGTTTTTATGCGGGTGGTTTTTGCATACTTGCGTGGGACTTTGCAGGAAACTCTTTGAAAGCAAGGAAAGGAGAAACGGCATGCAGGCGGCAATTTTGAACAAACAGGCTTCGGTGGATGCAATCAGAAATGATATTGCCACCAAAATGGATGCGGCTTGTTTTTCTTCTTGGATTGCGCCACTTGATATCACTGTGTCGGGTTCGGAATTGGTTTTCGCGGCACCTAATCAATTTACTGCGGATTTTGTTGGTGCAACATATTCAAATATATTAAATACGGTTGCAAATGAATACGGTTTAACGGTTCGTATTTCGGTTGCTTCGATTGCGCCGCGCATGGTCAAAACCGCGAACGATAATAATTCGCAAACATATACTGCACCGGTTGCCAATAATGACGCCGGTGATTTTGATTCTTTTGTTTCGTCCGAAGAAAATTCATTTGTTGTATCGGCGTGTAAAAAAATGGCGAATGGCACGGCAACTTTTTCACCGCTGTTTATTTATGGGCCGGCGGGTTGCGGAAAGACATTACTTGCGCGGTGCATAAATTCTGCGGCGCGTGGAAAAACCGTTATGATGTCGGGTGCACAGTTTGTTTCCGAATTCGCGCGCGCTTTGCAAAACAAAACAATTTTTGCGTTCAAAGATTATTGCCGTAATTGCGATACATTTATCTTGGACGATGTTCAGGTTTTATCCGGCAAACGTGCAACATGTGACGAATTCTTGCAATTGGTTATTGATTTACGTAATTCTGGAAAAAATATCGTATTGGTTTCGGATGCGGCGCCAAGTAATTTAACCGGTTTTGATCATCGTGCGCAATCGCTTTTGGCGTCCGGTTTGGTTGCGGATGTTGTTGCGCCAACGCGTGCAGTGCGGCGGCAAATGTTTGAACGCGCAGGCGTAAATGCAAATGTTGCCGATATGATTGCGGGTCGCATATTGTCCGATGGTCATGTGATTGCCGGCGTGTTGAATAAAATAAATGCCTATCGTGAAATTATGGGCGAATCGATTGATGCAAATGTTGCGGAACGGGTGCTTGCAGATACACTTAAAAAGTCACATTCTCCAATCGCGATTGTAAAATCTATGTGTGAAAAGTTGGGCGTTTCGTATGATGCGGTTTGTGGAACGGGTCGCGCACGTGCGTTGGTTTTGGTGCGCCAAATGATGATGGTCGTGCTTAAAAATGCGACGGAATTATCACTTGCGGAAATTGGGCAATATGTCGGCGGTCGTGATCATGCAACGGTTATGTACGGAATTGATAGAATTGAAAAATTGAAATCAAATGATTTGGTTTTGTCCGCGCAGTTATCACAAATGATTGATGAATATAAATAATCATTTTGTCTTTCGCGCTTTTTGTGGTAAAATAGGGGAAAAGTAGGAGCGAGAGATATGAAAAAACTTCTTGTGTTTTTTATGGTTTTGTTTGGAATAAGTTTGGGCGCAATGGCAGTGCCAAAGGAATATAAATCTGGTGATTTTGTTTGTGCTGTGGTGGATAGGGAGATGGACAAGTCAGAAAAAGGCAAAGTTTATCTTAATTTAGAGGGGCAAAATGCGAAAATTCAATTATATTTTGATATAGGGGGAAATAAAAATGAGGATTTAAAGAAGAGCATAGGTTTACATGATGGATGTGACGCGGTGTATGATGAAATATATAAACAAATCAGTGGGCTATCAGGAGACGTGCAGGAACTTGTTTTTATTGGTTCAGCGGATGGACTGGGGGAAAAAACAGGTTTTGATAATGATGATTTAGCACGGCGTCGTGTGAATTATGCTGCTGATAAACTTGGCAAAGTTTTTTCGTGGAAAAAATTTATAACAAGTGATGCGGATGCCAAAGTGTATTCACCAACTGTTGAAAATCAAGAGTATCGTACGGTACATGTTTATGTCATTTGGCGGCAAGCGCAATGCCCGGAAAAGTTTGTTGGAAATCTTGGAAACTATAAAAAGGAATTGACCGCGGCTATTGCAAGCGGAAAGTATTCTGGCGATAAGGACAAGTTGCAGAACGCTTTGGATGGTGTTAAAAAGGCGGAAACCATTTGTAGTTCTGGGAAAACTTTGGTTGCAAGTCAGGTTGAAGAATTGTTGGATGTCTATGGTTTGTTGATAATTGCCGGTGATGTCGTGGCGTCGGTTAATGTTCTAAATACGAATGTTGGTATCAATGTTTCGTATTATGAAAGTTCGATTGAGTCACAGTATTCAAAACTGATTTCGTTGCTTAACAAAGCCGGGCTTTCTGTTTGGCGGAATGAAGAGGGTAAATTCAATACTGCGCGTTTGATTTCCGATTCGGTTGCCGGGGTTGTTTTGGGAACGGTTGGTGGAATTGTCACAAGTAAACTTGTTAAAAAGAATCAACTTAAAAAAGGTTTCGAAGATTTGTCGTGCGCCATCGGTGGTCAAACGGTCGCAGGATACGGCGACGACTTTACGGTTGGGTTAAGATAAGTAAAAAAACGGCCGCAAATGCGACCGTTTCTTTTATCTTTATTTAGAATCCCTTGCCATTTGCATCCATGTGTTGCGCAATTTTAGTTGCTGTTGTAAATCCGCATATGTAGCGGCGTTCATATCAGAATCCAATTTTTCAGAGCACGTGCAAATGCGACCTGTCGGGTATAACCATGCTACTGGTCTTTCGTTCTTTTCGTCCCAATATTCAAGGACCATGCTTGCAAACTTTTTATCTTTTACCACTTTGGAAAGTTCCGAATAATGCGCAACCAGACCGTTTATTCCACGTCCAGGGAAACTATGAAAGGTTGGTTGCTTTGATGAATTGTTTGAATCCACAATTGGTAACATATCGCCGGCAAGTTTGAAATGAAACAGAGTTTGTTGCGTTACGAGTTCCATATTTATGGAATATTCTTTTCTGAAAATTTGCCCGGTTTCGGCCATGTTCGTCCCCCTTTGGTTTTTATTCGCAAACGTGTGAAAGTATAATGCAAAAAAATCCGGTGTCAATATGTTATACAAATAAATCTTTTACAAATTGGGCATGTTCGGTGATAAAGCGAAAACGAAATTCAGGCTTTTTACCCATAAGTTCCGAAACAATAGTGCGGGTTTTTTCCGTATCTTCGGCGCCTTCGTCCGTACGCGGGGGCAGGTCAACCCGAACCAAACGGCGCGTTTTCGGCGACATAGTCGTTTCTTTTAATTGGTTGGGCATCATTTCGCCAAGCCCCTTGAATCGTGATATTTCAACCTTTTTATTTTTATATTTGCCGTTTTTCAATTTTTCAAGTTCTTCGTCACTATCAACATAAAACGATTCGGTGCCACATGTGAACTTATACAATGGTGGGCAAGACAAGTATAAATGCCCACCGTATATCAGTTGCGGCATAAATTGATAGAAAAATGTCATAAGTAATGATGCAATATGGCTTCCGTCGACATCGGCATCGGTCATGATGATTATTTTATCGTACCGCAGTTTCGCATCGTCCCAATTTTTTGCTGTGCCGGCGCCGATGATATCGATTAAATCGTTCAGTTCGCGATTGTTGCCGAATTTTTCATCCGAATTTGATACGACATTTAACACCTTGCCACGCAGAGGCATAATCGCCTGGGTCGCGCGGTCGCGCGCCTGTTTTGCGGTACCGCCCGCCGATTCACCTTCGACAATAAACAATTCCGTTCCGGCGACACCATGCTTTGAACAGTCCGCCAATTTTGCCGGCATGCGTATGCGTTTTGTCGGGGTTTTGCGTGCAACCTCTTTAACCTGTTTTACGCGGATACGCGCGTTCGCAAGGTTTATTACAAATTCCAAAAGTGCGTTTGCCGTTTTCGGGTCGGACGCCAAAAACATTTCCCATGGGTCGCGCAGTGCGTTTTCAGTGTATTTTGCAATTTCGGGGTTCGAAAGTTTTTCCTTGGTCTGTCCCAAAAATTGTGGTGTTTTATAAAATACAGAAACAATCGCCGCGACCGAATCGAACACATCTTCGCCGATTATATTTGCGGCGGATTTGTTGTTTACCTTTTCCCCATATGCCTTTATCCCGCGGGTTATTGCGGATTTGAAACCGGTTTCGTGTGTGCCGCCATCGATTGTCGCAATAGTATTGCAATAAGATGCGAAAAATCCGTCGTCCGATGCCGCGCCATTTTCGTCGGTTAAAAAGGTCAGCGCCCATTCAACGCGCCCCGAATCGTCCGGAAAGTCAACCGCGCCGGAAAAAAGTTTTGGTAAAATCTTTGGTTTGTCGCGTGTCTTTTCATCCAAGAAATCCGCCACCCCGTTCGGATAGTAAAATGTCGTGTCCGCCGGAATTTCCATGTCGGCGGTAATCAGTTCCGGTGCACAGTGCCAATCAATCTTTACACCGCGCGAAAGGAAAGCCTTGGCCCGCGCCATGCGGTAAATTTTTATAGGTTTAAATACCGCCGATTCGCCAAAGATTTCATCATCTATTGTAAAGCGAATACATGTGCCATGCGCCTTGGACGGGTTACCGCGTGTCATTTTTGTTGTTGGTTTTCCGCGCGAAAAAGATTGGTGCCATTCGTATCCGTCACGCGCGATTGTCACAACCATTTCGGATGAAAGCGCGTTGACAACCGCACTGCCCACACCGTGCAGACCACCACTGGTTTTATACACATTATTATTGAATTTTCCGCCCGAATGCAGGGTTGTGAGTATAACCTCTAGGGCAGATTTTCCAGGGTATTTCGGGTGTTCGTCCACCGGGATTCCACGACCGTTATCGGTGATTTCAATGGTTTTCGAATCAATCAATCGCACGGTAATTTTCGTGGCAAAGCCGGCAACGGCTTCGTCAATAGAATTGTCCATAATTTCAATCGGCAAATGGTGCCATGCTTTTTCATCTGTGCCACCGATATACATTCCAGGACGCAGACGAACAGGTTCCAGTCCTTCTAAAACCTGAATATCCGATGCGTCATAAGAGGTATTTTTTTCTGCCATGTCTCTATTATTATAACAAAATTCCGCCCGGCGCAAGCCCATAAATAAGAATTTTAGGGGCTTGATTTTGTAAAAACGCGGACTATATTTTATGCAAATAGAAATACGGACGTATAGATATGAATAAAAATCCTTATGAAGTTTTGGGTGTTGTACGTGATGCAACAGATTCTGATATTAAAAAAGCATATCATAAATTAGTTATGAAATATCATCCGGATAGAAATCCTGATAACAAAGATGCAGAAGAAAAATTTAAAGAAGTTAATAACGCATTTGATATATTAAAAGACCCCC
>JAZLCM010000037.1:0-3513 GCA_045614245.1 Candidatus Enterousia sp. | reverse complement strand
GGACGCCACAATTTCGCAACCTGATTTTTTAAGGTCGGAGAAATCGTCCGCGCCCCATGGTCGGTGCGGGAAACAAAGTTTATGCAAATCGGCAAGTTTGTTAAACATTTTTATCTGGATGTTCGACCGCGTCGTATTGATCCGCATACCCCGGCAACATAGCCGGCAAATATACATCTTTCAGCGACGCCGTGAAACTTATGACCATATATGTCATACAAATATTTCTTGGCTTTCGGCGCAGATTTGCACTTTTCCAATTTAATCCGTTTAACCACTTCTTCTTTTTTCAACATTTTTTATCCTTTTTATTTACATATTTCGATGATTCTATCAACCACCAATCGAACATGCAGGTTTGTTTTGGTATGGCATTGTTGCAACAATGGCCCCACATCATATGAAGACATACATTTTGGTAAGTTCCGCTTGCCCTTGGGATTCCATTTAACCGTACTTTGTTGTTCATAAAAATAATGTTTGCCATTTGGACGTTGAAGCCAAGAATTTGATAACACCACTTCGCAATCTATCCGACCCAGGTTTAGTGTATATGTTTCTATTTTCCAATATCTTGTCTTATTCACAACGCCGAATTCGAAATTTTCATTCGTATCATTTTTTTGTTTAATTTTGTGTTGGTTGCTTTCAAACAAAAGTAAAATATCATCAAGCGTCAGTACCGAAGCATGCGTTTCAATTTTTATTCTGCGTGATACATTTTTTCCTTTTAGCATATTATTTATCCTTTTTCGCCTCTTCGGCATAACTTGGGCGCAGGTACATTGGTCGAACCGGTTCGACCGCGCCGCGTGCAATTTTGTCCGCAACAATCGCGGGCGCCAATTTCAAATCAAATGGTTTGTGCCCAACGGTGCGTGGACATTTCATTTGTTCGGTTTCCACCTGATCTATGGTCATGGTGCAAGGTTCATGTTTCGGTGACGCCACAAAGAAATCACCACGTCCGGAATCAATTGCAATAAACGCGTCCGGCGTTGCCGCAAAATATAAATCAAACGCACTTATTCCCACAACCGGGATATTTAATCCCATCGCGATACCCTTGGCATAGGCGATTCCCATACGGATTCCGGTAAAACTGCCCGGGCCGGTAATGACGCCGATCGCGGTTACGTCGCGCCATGTTGTGCCACATTCGGCCAAGAATTGTTCGGTCGCCGTTGGCAACGCCAAAGATTGCTTTTCGACCGCAAGTGTTTTGTAATGGTCGCCCAAAACAAATTCTAAACCCGCCCCCGAAGTATTTATAACAAGAATCATTTTTACACCCTATATACTAATGCCGAAACCGATGCGCTTTGAAAAGCCGGCGGATTGGTGCAACGAAAGCAAGTCATCAATTTTTTGAATAGTAAATTCCGTTGGAACATCTTCGCCATTGTTTTCAAGCAACGACCGGCGCAAAATTGCGGTGATTTCGCGTTGCAATTGGCGAACGCCCTGTTCCGCGGTGTATTTGCGAATAATGTGGCGAATTGCATCATCGTCCATTGTTATTTTGCCCGCATCCCAACCGGTGTCCGCCGCGGCACGCGCAATTAAATGTTCGCGTGCAATTTGCACCTTTTCTTCTTCGCTGTATCCCGGAATTTCGATAATTTCCATACGATCCTTTAACGCGGACGACATATTCAAACTGTTCGCGGTCGCGATAAACAAAACATTTGAAAGGTCAAAGTCAACCTCTAGATAATGATCGCGAAACGCCTTATTCTGTTCCGGATCAAGGACTTCCAACAATGCTGATTCCGGGTCGCCGCGCCAATCGCGCCCCATTTTGTCGATTTCGTCCAGAACGATAACCGGGTTATTCGATTTTGCGCGCTTTAACGCGTCCATAATGCGCCCCGTCTGCGCACCGATATAGGTTTTGCGATGTCCACGAAAATGTGCCTCGTCCGAAACGCCACCAAGTGAAATACGATGATACTTGCGCCCAAGTGCCGATGCGATAGATTTGCAAAGCGATGTTTTTCCAACGCCCGGCGCACCAACAAAGCACAAAATACTGCCCCGATTACTGCCTGTTTTCTTCATAACGGCAATATGTTCCAAAATGCGTTCTTTGACGACGCGCATGCCGGAATGTTCACTGTCCAGTGTTTTGCGCGCCACGCCCAAGTCAATCGCCGGTGCGTCCGTTTTGTTCCATGGCATAGCAAGCAATTCTTCCAAATATGTTTTTATCAAACCACCCTCGTTAGACATCGGCGACATGTTGCGCATGCGCTTTAATTCCGTCATAGCCTTGTCCTTGACATCCGCCGGCATCGATGATTTTTCGATTTTTTTGCGCAACGAAGTTGTATCTTCTTCGGGATCATCATCACCCATTTCTTTCTGTATAGCGCGCATTTTTTCCTGTAATATCGCTTCGCGACGCCCCTGTTCCATTTGCATGCTGATACGGCGATTTATGCTGTCTTCGACCTTGGAAGTTTCCTGGATAAGCTTTATTTTTTCATACAGCATGACCATTTTATCGTACCATGACGGGGTCGTCAAAACACGCACCGCGGTGTCGGTATCGATTTCCATCGTCTGAATCACAGAATCCACAAATGCCGGCATTGGATAGTTTTGAATCACGCCACGCAGTTTATCAATTTTTAATTTACGAAAACTTGATATACTTTGAATAGTTTCAAAAATCTTTTCCCGCATCATGACCGTGCGTGCGTCCGCAATATCCGTCGCCATCGGTACTGTTTCTGTATCGGCACAAAAAACACCATCCACGACCGATATATTACTTAACTTTACAACATTTGTTGTTCGAATAATTGCATGGATTGCGCCATCGGGCATACGCAGAATCTGAACAATATCGCCAATTGTGCCATATTCATAAATATCGGTCGGCAACGACGGATAAGAAATACTGTGTTGCGGAACGATAACAACACGCTGAGTCATTCCGGTAGCGGATTCTATACAAGAAATCGAAATTGCATTGTCGATATAGATTGGCACCGTCATATCCGGATGCACAACTAAATCCCGCGAAGGTAAAATATATTCTTTCATAGCAATCTTAAATATAGACCTATTTTTTACACTTTTCAAGGGTAATAAAAAATCCCCTTTTGGGGACTTTTTATAAAATCTAAAGAATTTTTAATGACGACGGCCGCCATTGAATCCCGGTTTCTGCTGGGCAACGCCACTGCGACGAGATAAATAACGCGCGGCAATCAATATCAACCATTCCAATGCCAACGCCGCCAAGAACATCAACTTTCCGTCATCCATGGATACCCAACCCAATACATAAACAAACTGTGCAATAAATGAAATATACAACGCACAGAATATCCCGCCAAAGAATATTTTTTTTATTTTTCCTAACATTTTTTACCCTTTTTTCTTGTTTGTTTTCTACCTAAGTACCGGGTTTCTGGTGCCGGGCACCCGGTGAGCCCCGCAAAAGCTTAAACGGATAAGGTCAACAATCGCCAACCGTACCCAAGCCATTATTAGGCAGCCATT
>JAZLCM010000036.1:0-9140 GCA_045614245.1 Candidatus Enterousia sp. | reverse complement strand
AGTTCGCTTTGCTCACCACACGTAAGGCGCAAACTGCGTGTTTCACACTTGTTCTTGCCAACTATCGTGTCGAACGCGTTTCGCGTTCAAATCGCGGGGTGTCCATGATAAATACAAACCGTCACAATTCTTGTGCCACTTTGTATTTATGGTGCACCCGGCGGATAGTTCGCTTTGCTCACCACACGTAAGGCGCAAACTGCGTGTTTCACACTTGTTCTTGCCAACTATCGTGTCGAACGCGTTTCGCGTTCAAATCGCGGGGTGTCCATGATAAATACAAACTGTCACAATTCTTGTGCCACTTTGTATTTATGGTGCACCCGGCGCGATTCGAACGCGCAATCCCCGCCTTCGGAGGGCGATGCTCTATCCAGTTAAGCCACGGGTGCATACACCGGTTGTAATTATATTTCTTTTATCTTGAATTGCAAGGGACAATTACCCGCGTTGCAATAATGCCAACATAAATTCATCCAAATCGCCGTCCAAAACTGCGTCGGAATCGGTATTTTCGGTACCGGTGCGAACATCTTTGACCAAACGGTATGGGTAAAGGACATAGTTTCTAATCTGACTGCCCCACTCTATTTTCTTTTGTGCGGCTTTGGCGGCATCTTCGGCTTCGGCGCGTTTTTGCATTTCCAGTTCATACAAACGCGAACGCAAAATCTTCATCGCCATGTCTTTGTTTTGAAACTGACTGCGTTCATTTTGACATGTGACAACTATGCCGGTCGGAATATGAGTGATGCGGACCGCACTGTCGGTTTTATTTACATGCTGGCCCCCCGCACCCGAAGAACGATATGTATCAATCCGCAGGTCTTTTTCATTTATTTCGATATTGATTGTGTCGTCAACGTCCGGCCAAACATCAACCGATGCAAAGCTTGTCTGTCGTTTGCCGTTCGCGTTAAACGGTGATATACGCACCAAGCGATGCACCCCAATTTCATTACGCAACCAACCATATGCGCGTTCACCAATAATGCGCATAGTCATACTTTTAATTCCCGCCGTATCGCCCGGATGTTCTTCGACAATTTCGACCATAAAACCGTGACGTTCCGCCCATCGCATATACATGCGTTCCAACATTTGCGCCCAATCTTGGGCCTCGGTCCCGCCGGCGCCGGATTGAATAAACAAAAACGCGTTATTTCCGTCCGCCGGTCCATTAAACAATGTTATGTACTTTGCATGGCGCGTATCTTTTGCCAATTTTTCAATCGCCACCACAATATCCGCATCGTCGGGTGCCATAGAATACAATTCACGCAGGTTTTTATATTCCGCATCCATGTCTTCTATCATGCGCAGGTCACGTTCAGCCGCGGACTTTTTCTGCATAATCGCGCGCGCGCCGTCCGGGTCATTCCATAAATCCGGCGACAAAGACTGATTTGTTAAATCGGCGATTTGTTCACGTAATTTATCGGGGTCAAAGAAACCCCCGAATGTTATTCAGGTTATCGGAAATTTCGTTAAAGATTTCATTTGCCAAAAACATGGCTTTATCATAGCAACAATTTTTTCAAAATCAATATTAAATCAAATGTTGCGTTTGGTTCAAGTCTGTGATAAAATATTATGCAAAGTAGGAGAGATTTTCATGAAACATTTCTTTCACGTGACCGGTGCGATTTGTGCGTGCATGATTGGCGCATCTGCGTATGGTGTATCGGCGGGAACGACCGCAACAAATACGGCGCGCAATGTGAATATGGGAACGGTTGGTAATACAAACCTGCGCGGGAATCAGGGATTGGCCAATGCATATAAAACGAACCAGCGAAATACGTATTATATGGTTAATGTCCCCGACGTTGATACCGCATGCCGGATAAAGATTGATAAATGTTTGTCGGATTATTGTGGCGATATTACGGTTGTCCCGGGCCAGGTATCGGGGCGCTGTGCATATGTTACCGAAAGTGAACTTTACAACTATGTTTTACTTTGTTTACATAATGATATGTCGGTGCTTTTGCCGAATTATGCAACAAATACGAAAATGGGCGCGGGGGGACTTAATACCGCGGCGCATTTGTGTCCGTCATATGTGCAACAGGAATTGATGGCGTGGCTTTCCATGTCGAACATGGCGAACGAATTGACCAAGGCGCATTCACCACAATGTCTTGAACGTCGCCAAGAATTAGAGGCCGCGATGTCTTGCCATGCGGTGGCTTTGGCATATGGAAATGAAACATCAAGTATGCTTATGTCGCAATTGACCGATTTTTGTGGTGCGGGCGTTGCGGGTGGATCTGCGGAAATGGTTTCACGCTTTGCGAACGCCGGAAATATCGGTGCAAACATTTGGGGTTGGGCGGAAAAGATTGTAAGTTTGGATTTGAATAAAAAGGCGGCGGATTGGGAAGATGCGGTCGATGCGGTTTTGGCGTCATATACAAATCGTATGAACTTGGCGTGTGGCGATAATATGCAACTGAATTTGACATCGCATGATACGGGCAATTCACCAACGGCGTTACAAACCGCGGCGGCGATTGCAACGGGCGTTGCCTTTCCGGACGCACAAAAAAAAACTGATGCCAAAGGAACAGAATTTGGAATCTTTTTAGAAGTGAAGTCTAATACCGAAGTTTATGACTATGCTACCGCCAAACAGGTTGTCAATGCGGGGCTTTCGAATTCGCCCCTGACCCAAAACGCGTTTTTAACATCGGCGCAAATGGATAATATGCAAAACGCATATAAACAAGGAACAAAAATCTTTATCTTGCGTGATACAGCGCGATGCTTTATGGTGCCGGTCATGGAAATGACCAGTGCGGAAAAATCTATGGTCGCGCAACAATTTGCAAATTGTATTTACAAGTAAGAAAACGCCCGACACCAAAGTCGGGCGTTTCAACAACATAACAAACAAGGAAGGAAATATAATTATCCGTTGCAGCGGTTGCAACCACTGTTGCGAATCACGCGGCGTTCGGAATAAACACCCGCCGGTTCGTAAACAGTTACCGGACGATAAACCTGGTAATGATCTACGACTTCGGTATGTGTTTTAACGCGAACAGGTTGCGCACAAGAATTGCATGTATACGCATAAGCAACAGTTTCCTGTGCCGGTTCGGCATAGGTCACTGTATTCGTATTGTAACGAACACTGTTCGTGTATGTTTCGGTTTCGCTGTATACGCCACCATCAGATGCACATGCACATGTGGCAACAAACGCGCCGAATAAACCAGTTAAAATTGTCTTTTTCATTTGTGTCCCTTTTGGTTATTCCGTCGAATTATAGGACACAAAATCCGGTTGTCAAGTATTTTGTGAAATTTTTTTTGATGGGCGAAAATCATCTTGTTTCGGCGCAAGAATAAACAATGGGTATTTGTTCGTATTGTGAACTGGGCGCGCGCGCGGTATAATAACAGTGTCTTTTAAAGACATAAATCACAACAAATGGAGAAAAACAATGAAAGGATTTACTGATTATGTTCTTGCACCGTTGACATTTATCGGCGCATTAAACTGGGGTTTGGTCGGCATATTCGGCTTTGACTTGGTCGCATGGCTGTTTGGCCCCGCTACACTCGTTAGCAATATCGTCTATGCCATTATCGGCGTTGCCGCAGTAATTTGGCTTATCTTGATGTTTGTTGCAAAGCCAGTGAAATAAAAAATACATGCTTTTACACCGAACCTTCAATCCGCCGGTCACCGCCGGCGGGTTGTTTTTTTATTGTATATTTTGGACTTTTATGATACATTTTCGATAAAAGGGAAGGATAAAATGTCAAAATCTATGTTTGATATTATAAAAAAGCAAAATGGCGAACACTTTGCCAAAGCTATTCGCAATTACGACAATGGAATTTTTGATATTCCAAATTTAGACAAGATTGTAAAATATGCCGGTCGTGATGCTGAACCAATAATGAATTACCTGGTATCGTTAAAAAATATTCAAATTGAAGAAATGGCTGTTCATCGTAACCCGATTGAATTACTTTCGATGGCTGGGTATGATGCGTATATTGCGGATACATTGGAAAAACAGAATGCGATAAAGAAATACTATGCCAATGGCGAGGAACTTTGCACATTTCGTGATCCGCATCGTTTTGAAAAATACTATATGATAAACGCGGTTCGTAAAGATGTAAACAAAATCAAACGTTCCGAAAAACCAGAACGCGAAGATGAATACGGCACTTCGGTTATTTCAATTCAAGTTTTAAAAACAGGTGGTTTTATCAGTATAAAAAATCGTTATAATCACACCGTACCTCAACCAGATAATACGTTCAATTCTAATCCAGACATGATTTTTCCTGATCTAGCTGATTCAATAAAACATTTTTTTAATGTTGATTTTTCGGCACAAAATGTCCAGCTCCCCACGCATTATACTATCATAAACAATCAAATATGCAAATATAACCAAGAAATTGACAATACATATTTCGGCACAGATTTTTATGCCAAAGACGGTGTTTTTTATCAACTTGATAATAACAGTGAGCTTATGTTAGGTAACGGTTTGATTCTGAACCTTGCCACAAAAAAAGTAAAGTGTTTAGCAAGCCGTACTGGTTCATACGCTATTGGACCGTATGATTTGGAAATTTCGATAGAAGATATCATAAGAGATAAAAAAATCCGTATAGAAAAAAACGCGACCGGCAAAAAAACTGTATTTGCTGACAATGTGCGTATTATTGACGTGGTTGACGGTATGATAACGTATATAAACGCCCCCAACGCTTATGGTTTATGTTTGCGAGACACTAAATTAGAAGGCGACTTAGATTTTAGCAACGTGTTGCAACTAAATCTAAGTGGTGCAAATTTAAGTAAATGCACAAGTATTAAGTTTAATCCCAATGCTAGGTTTGTCCACTTAGGCGGATGTATGCTTGGTGGCGATCTCGATCTCAGTAATGTTCAAGATCTAAATCTTGGTGACGGAATCAATGGAGATTTTTCAAACGTTCGAAATTTTAAATTGCCACCTCAGTATGCATTGTTTATCGTTGATATTCAAAATGCGAATAACATTGATAAAAATTTAGACTTTCATAATGTATCACGGATCAGCATATCCAATAGCGACCTATCTAAAGCAAATTTAGCACTTAACCCAAATGCACAAATTCTATCCCTGGATAATGTAAAGGGTTTACATGACTCATTGAATTTTGATAAAGTGGGTGAGCTATACTTATCTGGATCTGATTTATCACAATTATCCGAGCTGAGAACGAATCCACACGCAAGGCGCATACGGATACGCGACACGAGGGGAATCTCTGGTCGACTAGATTTTAGTGATGTATCTTTTGTACAACTTGAACGGCTTGACCTTGCCAATGTAATAGAGCTAAAATTTGGTTCTAATACATCTGTTGAACTGATAGGCTGCAAAAATCTAAGTGGGGAAATCGATTTAAGTAAAGTAAAAAATAACGCAACAATATCTGAAACAGATTTTTCAAATGTTACAAGTTTAAAATTGCCATCATCATTGAACGATTCCCTTAATGGCATAATCGCCCCCCGTGGCGTTTTTAATATATCAAACATAAAAAGTTCAAGATTAAATTTCAAACATGCAGATTTATCAAGAGTTTCCGAATTACATGTTCCTAATTCTTTGACTAGCCTAGATTTTTCGCATGCAACAATGCCGATACTAGAAATGTCGTTATCAAGTGACATAACATGGCTATATTGTCAAAACACCGATTTTTCAAAAACACAAAAAATAACTCTGTCTGGTAAAATTGAGAATTTGATAATGCAGGATGCGGTCGGTTTGCACGGTGATTTAGATTTTAGTAATGTTACTAGACTTGACCTTACATATGCTGATTTATCGCATGTCCACAGTATGAAATTTAATTCAAAAGGGTTTATTACTGGTCTTAAACCAAAAGACAAGTTACGTTTTGCATTGGTTGACGGCGTTGATAAAATCAAACAGAAATTTTCTAAATCCGATAAACAAAAGGTTATAAAAAATGAAAGTCGCGAAATGTAAAATTCAAATAACGCTTAAAGATGGCGATGTAGTAATTGAAACTTTGCCGGAAATCGCGCCTAAACATGTTGCGCGTATATGTGAACTGGTCCGCGATGGATTTTATAACGGATTAACCTTTCATCGCGTGATTGATGGTTTTATGGCACAAACTGGATGTCCCAAGGGCGATGGGACCGGACGTACCGGCATATCGATTCCTGCGGAATTTTCACATGAACGTTTTACACGTGGTGCGGTCGGTATGGCACGCACGCATGAGCCGAATTCCGCAGATTCACAATTCTTTATATGCTTGGCTGATTGTGATTTTTTGAACGGCAAATATACCCTTTGGGGGCGTGTTATGTCAGGTATGGAAAATGTTGATAAAATCGCAAAGGGTGATGAAATGAACAATGGTCACGTTGTAAATCCGGATAAAATTATCAAAATGATTGTTATAGAATAATTGCTTATTTCACCACATCATGGAAGATTTTTGCAGGGATTGTGCCACCGGTTATATTTGATTCCATTGGTGTATAATCGTCGTTACCGATCCATATTCCTAAAACAATATCGTTTGTTGCGCCAATAAACCACGCATCACGATTATCATTACTGGTACCAGTTTTGCCACCGATAACATTTGGTGCCATTGCGCGGTGTCCCGTACCGGCGGGTGATGTTACCGCCGCCAATAAGTTCGTCATGTATTCGACCGTCCGTGGGGTCAAAACCTGAATTTCATCCGAAGGGTTGCGTTCATAAAGTGTATTTCCATATACATCGGCAACATGCGTTATCGAATACGGATGCACCGATTCACCGGCGTTCCATATAACCGCATAAACATTTGTTAAATCAAGCAATGTCATTTCGGACGCACCAAGAACGGTTGAAAATTCGCGCCGCAATTTATTTCCAACGCCCAATCGTCCCGCCATTGAAATCACAGAATCCAATCCGTAAAGCGACGCCAACTTTAACGGCACAGAATTCACACTTTTCGCAAACGCCGTCGCAAGCGCGATATCACCATAGTAATGTTCATTATAGTTCTTTGGATTATAATCGCCGATTGAAAATGGTGAATCATTTACCATTGTTTCCGGCGTCATACCATTTTCAAGTGCGACCAAATATACGATTGGCTTGAACGCACTGCCGGGTTGGCGATGCGCGATTGCACGATTAAATTGGCTTGTTTTATAATCGGTCCCACCAACCATCGCACGAATTGCACCGTCATGCGTCATGGCGACCGCCGCACCTTGGTAATTACCGACATTTGATGAAATCGCACTTGTTATCTTGTTTTGAATTTTTGGGTCCAATGTAGTATACACAAACATGTCGGAATTCATTGTTCCTATGCGCGAATTCAATTCATCCGTCACAAAGTCCGTCCAATAACGATAAAGGTTCGTATCCGGCGTTCCCGTCGCGGGCGCAAGTTCCGTCGCCGCCGCGTGCGCGGTTCGTATATCTATGTATCCTTGGTTTGCCATTTCTTGCAACACTGTGCGTGCGCGTTCTATATTCTTTTCTGGATTACGATACGGACTGTATATAGCAGGCGCCTTTAACATAGCGGCAATTTGTGCGCTTTGTGCAATTGACAATTCGGTTGCCGCGCGCCCAAACAATACACGTGCCGCCGCATCAATTCCGCGCATGCCACCGACCAAAGACACGCGGTTCATGTATAAATCCAAAATCTGGTTTTTATTAAACCGGTTTTCAAGCCAATATGAAAGTATCAATTCTTGGACCTTGCGCGAAATTTTTTTATCCCGCGATAAAAATATATTCTTTGCCGTTTGTTGGGTTATCGAAGACCCGCCGACCGCAAACTTGCCACGCACCAGATTTAAAATCAGTGCACGCAATGTTCCACGCATATCAATTGGGCCATGTTCAAAAAATCTTTTATCTTCGATGGCGACAATCGCCTGCCATACATGGGGTGGCAATGTTTCGGTGGATACCGGCGTTCCCATAATTTTATTTGCACTGCGTATTTCTGTGCCACCTTTATCCAAGAACACAATCGCCGGCGCACGCGTTTCATTTAAAATCGCATCTAATGACGGCATACGCAAATATATGACGGTCACGTAAAGCGCAACCCCAAGCACACAAAACAAAAATAAATTAAAGCACCATATGATCAACCGCCGCCGAAACGGGATTGGTTTCTTGTCTTTCTTTTTATCTTTATTTGTCGCCATTTTTTATTCCTGCATCTTTCATTGCCGATTCAAAATCGCCTTCGTTCCAAACCGTTATGCCAAGTTCATTTGCACGCGCAAGCTTTGAACCCGCGTCCGCCCCTGCCAAAACTATATCGGTTTTGGGTGAAACACTTGATTGAACAATCGCACCCATGCGTTCCAAGATTTCACGCGCCGCATCACGGCCATAGTTCGCAAGCGTTCCCGTTAAAACGACTTTCTTGCCGGACACGCTTGATTCCACCGTCGCATTTTCAGTTTTTTGAATAGACACATTACAGAGCAACGCATCAATCACCGCGATATTGCGTTCATTATTGAAAAACGATACTATTTCACGCGCCATGACATCGCCGATACCGTCAATCTTTATCAAATCGCTTGCCGTCGCATTGCGCAACCGGTCCAGTGTTCCAAAATGTCGCGCCAAAAGTTTCGCGGTTGCCTTGCCCACATCGGGGATTCCAATTGCGTAAAGGAAACGATGCAACTCTATGTTGCGCGCGCCGTCAATTGCCGCACGCAAATTCGACACAGATTTTTCACCGAAACCTTCTAGCCTTTTTATTTCGTCGCCATGCCGTTCAACAAGTGTGAATATATCGGCGGGATTTTCAATCCAACCGCGTGATACAAAATTTTCCAACTGTTTCGTCCCGATGCCATCAATATCGAAACCGCCACGCGATACAAAGTGTTCCAATTCGCCAATTCTTTGCGCCGGACACCCAAGTGTATTCACACAACGATATGCGACCATGCCGTCGGCACGCACAACATCGCCACCACATACCGGACAAATGTTCGGAAAAACGAAATCGGTTGCGTTCGGTTCGCCTTCCGCGACACCAACAATTTGTGGAATTACATCACCGGCGCGTTGAACAGTAACCTTGTCCCCA
>JAZLCM010000035.1:0-7536 GCA_045614245.1 Candidatus Enterousia sp. | reverse complement strand
TGCGTTGCCGCCATTGCCACTTATTGTTGAATGTATCGGTAGATAAATTTTCTTTTCTGGATTCGGCAGCCATACTGTTTCATTTCCGTATTGTTCGATTATAAATCTATCAAGGTTCTGGGATTGCGGAAATGTGAAACACATGAACATGTTTTCAATTTCCATTTTTCCACCCCAAACAAGTGGAACACGTAAACGAAATGACAAATTGTTTGGAATCGCACGTCCCATAAGTAAGTCCATAAATTCTTCACGGCTAAGGTTCATTAATGCTAATTCTTGGACGCAATCAGAAAGTGAACGCATAAATTCATGACATAATTTTTTGTATTGTGTAAACCAATCTTTGTCGACGGGGTGTAATTGTGGCTTTATCGGCATCAACGGCATATCCGGCATTTTCATGTCAGATATTCTTTTTTCCGCAATCGATTGGTTCCATTGCATTATGCTTTCCCAATGTATCCGGTTACGGTGCCGATGTATGTAGAAAACGCTTCAAAAAGTTCGGCATCGTAGTCTTCGGGTTTTTTATTTTTGTGCTCTTCAACATATTTCACAAAATCGGTTAAATTGTCAAATGTCATAACTAAGTTGTCATTCCTTTGATTGGTCGCCGTCGGGCCAATTATAAATCCGGTAATTTTAATGTCGTTGGCGGTTTCGCCAAGTGTGTCATCAAATACGGTGACCAGTGTTTGAATCGCATCGACCATATTGTCCGGTGTTGTGTCGTTCGCAATAATCCACAGTCTTTGGTCGTATGCTATGGCGACGACAGGATTTTGCAGTTTACCAATACGTTCACATTTCTTTATTATATATTCGTTTGATTCAAGTGTCTGTTTAATTTCCGATGAATTTTTGCTTTCTGCTTTCGGTTGCTGTATTTGAAGTTTTGGTATAGGTATAGGTTGTGTTGGTGCCGATTGGTGTTGTGTGTGTTGACGCAAACCCATTGGTGACATTGGTCGCGCAGATAAAGATATCGCCGGGGCGGGGCGGGGTGAAAAAGTCTTTTCAGGTTTGCTTTCGGTTTCTTGAGTGGGTTCGGGTTTGGGTGCCGGTTTCGGTTGTTGAACCACCGGTTGGGTTTGTACAGTACCGGTTGGTGCTATGGCGGGCAACATGATTTTTGTTTGCTTTTCACGCGGTCGCACGATTATATACAACCCCACCAACGCAATAACAAGTGCGCCAATAAGCGAGATATAAAAATCAGGTTTTATTTCTGAACGATGCGCCTGGAGAGTGCCAAGGTATTCCCAATGTGCCGCCGACAGCATGTCAAAACCATAATTTACATTCATCCAAAGTGTTGTTACAAGTGTAATGGACAACAGCCATAAAATGCCCCATAAAAATTTATCAAAAAATCTTTTCATAGCATTTAAATTATATCACATTTATGATAAAGTAAAAAGTGTTATGATAAATTCTGAATTCATTTTTGATGATATCGATGAGATGCGGGCGTGGTGGGTTCCTGAATCGAATGTTGATGCTGCGGATTTGGCGGCGATTGCGGACGCTGTATTGGAATCAAATGTTTTTTTATTGTCTGTGCCATGTGGTGCAACGGGTGAGATTTGGCCATGGGTGGAAAAAAATAATGTTCGCATAGTCAATCGGTTTAATTTTGTGTTGAACAAAAATGATGATGTTGTTGATGCGGTGTCGGAATTGGCGAAGTCTGTGAACGGTGCATTCAAGGTCGGTGCCGTCGGTGCCCAGATTTTTGTTCGTGTCAAAGATATTGCGGCTTTTTGTGATGCGATGAAACCCGTACGACAAGATTTGTTCTTTGATAAAAGTTTTTCGGTCGCAATTGATATTGATGAAATGCGCAATAAAGATTGGACCGCGATGTTTGATGCTTTGTGCGAAATTTATCCCGATGCGATTTTGATAACGGCGCAAGGCGATTCGTTTGATGCAAATTCTGATTTTGTGGGTTTGGTGTTCGATATGTTGAATAAATGGAATTTGGATTCGGATTTACATGTTCGGTTCGGAAAAAATATGTTCCGCGTAAGTCAGGTTTTGCGCCTTTGCCAAAAAATAAAACCGGATTTGGTTAGAAATATGCGCGTGTTCACAGATATTACACCGCGTGTGTCAGAATAATATATTTTGGTTCGGTGGTGTTTGCCATATTCTTTTTTTGATACCTTGTTTCAACGATATCGTGTGCCGAATCGGTTTGGCAAAGTTCAGTGTTTGGTATTTGATTTATAATCCAATCATAGTATTCCCAATGGTCTGTGCCGATAATTATTTTGCCGTTTTTTGCCAAATGTTTTGATAACAGGTTTAGGAAATCCGCGTTTAATAAACGCCGCTTTTCATGTCGCGCCTTGGGCCATGGGTCAGGGTGCAAAATCCATATTTCGGCAAAGTTAAATTTACGCGAATTTAATATCAAACGAACATCGTCCGGGAAAACGCGTATACGTTGGAATTCCGGTAAAATTTGATTGCTTTCATTTGTGATTGCGGACAATAGGGACGCAACGCCGTTCACAAATGGTTCGGCGCCTAAAATAGTACTGTCTGGATTCGCGATTGCAAGTTCGCGCAGGTGTTCGCCGGCGCCGAATCCAATTTCCAAAATATCAATGTTTTCCGATTCGGACGGCGCAATTTTTGGTAATACACCACGCACCAACGATTCTTGGCGTGCCGATAATTTTTTGCCATGGCGGCGACCGAAAGTTCTTATTTCTTGTTTTTCCATATTATTAGTATAAAATGCATATATTAAAAACACAAGGATTTGATATGAGAACAGGTTTGTCCGAAGATTTAATCGCACGCGTTTTAGGCGGTGCACCGAAATATACACTGGCGGAATTGGAAGAAAAATTCCCGCCGCGTGCGTTGCCTGATGGTGCGATGGTGACGCGTTTCGCGCCAAGTCCAACGGGCTTTATGCATATTGGAAATTTGTATGGTGCGCTGATTGATTATAAATTGGCGTCACAATCGGGTGGGATCTTTATGTTGCGTATCGAAGATACAGATACTAAACGCGAGGTTTCCGGTGCAGTTGATGTTGTTAAAAGGGCGATGGCCGATTTTGGATTGCGGTATAATAACGATGAAAAATATGGTCCATATTATCAGTCGCAGCGACGCGATATTTATCATTCGGTTGCGGCGGAATTATTGCGCAAGGGATACGCATATCCGTGCTTTTTGACCGCAAATGATTTGGAAAAAATTCGCGCAGAACAAACCGCGGCGGGCTTTGGAACCGGCGTATACGGCGAATTTGCGCGCGACCGCGATATATGCGCCGACGAAATAATTGAACACTTGGATAATGGCGAAGTCCCAACGATTCGTCTGTATTCGACCGGCGACCCGGGTAAACGCATTTTCTGTAAAGATGTGGTGCGTGGTTCAATCGGCTTTCCCGAAAGTAATGAAGATTTGGTGTTGATTAAATCAAATGACGGTTTGCCGACATATCATTTTGCGCACTTGGTCGATGACCACTTTATGCGGACAACGCATGTTGTGCGTGGCGAAGAATGGTTGCCGTCGTTGCCTATGCATTATCAATTGTTTCGTATGATGGAATGGACACCGCCGGTGTATATCCATACCGCGACACTTGATAAAATCGATGCGGAAACCGGCAAGCAACGCAAAATGTCAAAGCGCAAAGATCCCGAATGTAATGTCGCGTTCTTTTTACAGGAAGGTTGGCCGGTGGAATCTGTGATGGAATACCTTGGCAACATATTGGCGTCGGGGTATGAAGAGGCAAAGTTAAAAGGTGCGGTGAAGTCATTCTGGGAATATGAAATGCGGCCAAAGAAAATTCCAATGTCGGGCGCGCTGTTCGATATGAAGAAGTTGGAATGGTGGGCAAAGGAATACATTGGCGCGATGACGGTTCCGGATTTGGTGAAATCGGTGACCCTTTGGGCAAATGAATACGGCGATGAAAAACAGAAAATGCAGGTTGCGGACGTGGATTACCTGACCGCGGTGCTAAGCATTGAACGCGATAACCCAAAACGTATTCGTAAAGATTTTATCACTTGGAAACAAACACTGGGAATCGAAGAATTTTTCTGGGACGAATTGTTTGTGCTGAACACCGAATATAAATATAACGCGGACGTGTTGCGGGCGTTTTTGGAAACCTTTGATATCGGTGATGACAAAGATACTTGGTGGAATAAAATTGTCGCGATTGCCGAAAAGTTCGGTGTTAAAAATGGCGAAGTTGCGATGGATTTGCGCGTTGCGCTTTCGGGCCGCACAAACACGCCCGACCTTTATTCCATAATGCAAGTTATGGGCAAGGATAGGGTAGTTAAAAGGGTAAAGGCATCGTTATGACAAAAAATCGTAAAATTGTTAAAACTAAATTAAAGCAAGTTCGTGGTGATAGACATGCATCGCGGTTGTTGCGTGTTTTGCGCGCGACGGGGCTTTTTCGTTGGGAACGGCGGTCAACGCGCGCGGAAGAAATGTTGAATGTTTTGACACATGGAATCGGTATTGGACTTGCCATTGCGGGTTTAACATTACTCGTTGTGTTTGCGGCGATTTACGGAAATGCTTGGTCGGTGGTGTCGTGTGCGATTTTTGGTGTGACCATGTTTACGCTTTATTTCGGTTCGACCATGTGCCACATAACAATCGGTCGCAAAAGTGAATGCTTTTTCGAAGTGTGGGACAGTGTCGCCATCTATGCATTGATTGCCGGTACATATACGCCGTTTTTGTTGGTGAATTTGCGCGGGGCACTGGGGTGGACGGTTTTCGGCATTTTGTGGGCGATTGTGATTTGGGGCGCGATTGTAAAAATTCGTAATCCGCGGCAACAGCCAAAGTGGGTTGTTGCGCTTTATTTGATTATGGGGTGGACTTTGTTATTTATATTGCCGATTATGTTGGCGCGTGTGCCGGCGCGGGGACTGTGGTTTATCCTTGCGGGTGGGCTTTCGTATTCAATTGGCGTGATATTTTACCTTTGGCGACGCCTGAAGTTTTCGCATGCGATTTGGCATTTGTTCGTAATTGCCGGAACAGTGTGTTTTTTCTTTGCGGTTCTGTACGGCGCGATTCTTGACGTATAGGGTTGACTTTTCGATTCGGTTTGGATATAATGCATCCGTTATGAAACAGTTTTTGTTTATTTTCACAACTACGATCACAACGACCCCCGCGGGGGTACGGTAATTTCATGTTGCGTTTTTTATGACGCGTAATATAATCAAATAGCTAAGAAAAATTTAACAAAAGTAATAGGGGATTTTATTATGTCTTATCCAATTGAATTGATTCGTCACTCGTTGGCGCATGTCATGGCGGCGGCGGTGCAGAAATTACATCCGGATGTAAAGTTCGCGGGTGGTCCGGCGATTGAAAACGGTTTTTATTATGACTTTGATACAGATTACCGTTTTTCCGAAGAAGATTTTGAAAAAATCGAAAAGGAAATGCGCGAACTGATTAAGTCGAACGGTCGTTTTGAACAGAAAATTGTGGAACTGGACGAAGCGAAAAAAATCTTTGCGGATCAACCGTATAAAATGGAATGGTTGAATGAATATGATGCGGCGGGCGAAAAGTTGTCGATTTATACTTTCCGCGATTTTACCGACCTTTGTCGTGGACCACACGTGGAATCAAGTAAAGATTTACCGCGTGATGGGTTTAAAATCCGGACTGTGGCGGGTGCGTACTGGAAGGGTGATTCGAAAAACAAAATGTTGCAACGCATTTATGTCGATGCCTTTGAGTCCAAAGAAGCGTTGGACGCCCACCTGAAGATGATGGAAGAAGCCGCGGCACGCGATAACCGTAAACTTGGTAAAGATATGGATTTGTTCCACTTTGAACCAGAATATGCGCCGGGCTCGGTGTTCTGGCATGATAAAGGTTTTAAGGTTTATCGTCGCTTGATTGATTATTTGCGGGCGCGCCAAGAACGTGCGGGATATTTCGAAATATCGACTCCGTCGATTATGGATAGGTGTCTTTGGGAACGCAGTGGTCATTGGGCAAAATATGGTGCACATAATTATTCGGGTACAACCCAAGATGGTAAAACTTTTTGTGTTAAACCTATGTCTTGTCCAGGCGGTATGTTGGTTTTCGGTCAGGGCATCAAGTCATATAAAGATTTGCCGATGTATTTGGCGGAATTTGGAAAGGTTTGTCGTTACGAGGCCGCCGGCGGTTTGGCGGGTTTAATGCGTGTTCGTGAATTTACCCAAGATGATGCGCATATCTTTTGCACCGAAGAACAACTTGAAGAAGAGGTTGTTAAGATTTTACGCTTTATCAAAGATATTTATGGCAAGTTCGGGTTTGATAAAATTTCTATGAAACTTGCGACTAGAAAAGAGTCAGAATTTCGTATTGGGTCTGATGAAGTTTGGGACAAGGCCGAAGCTGCATTGAAACACGCGCTTGATGCGAACGGTATCGAATATGAAATCGCCGAAGGTGATGCGGCATTTTATGGGCCGAAGATAGATAATTATTTAAAGGATTCCATGGGGCGCATTTGGCAATGCGGTACTGTGCAGTTAGATATGAATTTGCCGGAACGGTTTGATTTATCCTATATCGGTGAAGATGGTGAAAAGCATCGTCCGGTCATGTTGCATCGCGCATTGCTGGGGTCGATTGAAAGATTTATGGGCGTGTTGCTTGAATCGACAGGTGGTAATTTGCCTTTGTGGTTGTCGCCGGAACCTGTGGTCGTTGTGCCGGTTTCGGAAAAGTTCAAAGACTATGCCGAATCGGTTGTAAATGATTTGCGCAATGCGGGCGTGTATGCGCGTGCTGATTTGCGCGATGAAAAAGTGAACTATAAAGTGCGTGATTTGTCATTGGCCAAAACACCTATAATTGCGGTTGTTGGTGAAAAAGAAGCAAATGATAAAACCGTAACTCTGCGTCGTTTGGGTGTCGAAAAACAAGAAGTTGTTTCATTGGCGGATTTCGTTGCCCAAATGCGTGATGCGGTGAAAATGCCACTTTAATGTAAGTGTTGATGGTGTTCGGCGATGTTTGTCGCCGAACACGTAAAAGCAAAGGAAAGGAATATGAAAAAGATAATTCTTGTTATGGTTATGTTGGCGCCGGTCGTGTTGGCGGCATGTTCGCGCAGTTGTGAAACTGAACCGATTGTAGAGCAAAATCATAAACTGATTGTTCCGCCGAACTTTGGTGCGCGTCCCGCAAAATAATTTTTGTGATATTGTTTTTTTATGATATAATACCCGTATCATAAGGGAGAAAATATCATGAGTGAAGAATTAGAACTTTTGGATTTAAACGACGCCGACGATACGGTTGACGAAGGCTTGCCCGATGCGGTGCCGTTTGTTTCGCCGCGGCCGCACAGACCATGGTTGCTGCTTGCGATTGGGGTTGCAATCATCGTGCTTGCGGTGTTTGTCATCGTTCGCGTGGTCAGCAGTAATTCTTCATCTTCGATAGAGGTTGACCTTGGCGCGCCGGTTATGGTCGAAGAACGTGAGCCAGAGGTTATTATGCCCG
>JAZLCM010000034.1:0-7564 GCA_045614245.1 Candidatus Enterousia sp. | reverse complement strand
CGCGCAATTTCTTTTCATCGAAAAAGCCACAGAAAGTAAATCTGTCGGTTGGGAAACCACTAAGCACCAAGGCCGAAATAACCGCGGTTGGTCCCGGAACAACATAAACCGAAACACCAGCACTTCGCGCGGCACGAACGATTCGGAAACCGGGGTCGCTTATTCCCGGCATTCCCGCATCCGTCACAACAGCAACCGCCGCGCCACCTTGAATTTTTTCAATTAACCCACCAATAACATCACGTTCATTATGTTCATGACAAGACACGCGCCGTGTTTTTATATCAAAATGCGATGCAATTTTTGCAAAAACCCGCGTATCTTCGGCGGCAATCAAATCAACATTTCTTAAAACTTCGACCGCCCGCGGCGACATATCACCAAGATTTCCAATTGGTGTTCCAACAATATAAAGCCCCGTTTGCATTTATGAATCCTTTGTAGTAAAATAATACAGAATAAAACGGATTTTTCAATGCATATTATAAAACATATTTTAACATTAACCTGTGTTGCGACAATGCTTTCGTCGTGCCACACAAATAAAGGTTCCACATGGCGTTCCGAATACACCAATGCGCCAATTACCGCACCGACCCAGCTACAATATGGAACATATTCACTTGGGATGTACGGGACACAATCTGATTCGACACACAATATTGCTGTTCTTATTCCGGTGACTGGCGCAAATTCAAAAATCGGAAAATCGATTCGTTTGGGTATAGAAACCGCCGCCATGCAATTTGCACCCGAAGGATTACAAATAAACTTTTTTGATACCGGAACGGGGGACATTGACGACACAATTGAACGTGCACTTGCGTCAAATCCGGAAATAATACTTGGTCCGGTATTCGCCGATAATGCACGTGCTTTGCGTGATGAAAAACCATCATATCTGCCTGCATTGTCATTCACATCTGATGCGACCGCGGTTGGTGACGGGATAATAAGTATGGCGGTAATGCCAACAAATATCGTTGAATCCGCTATCCAAGAAATGTCAGCGAACGGTGCAAAAAATTTCATAATTATCGCACCAAACAATGCATCTGGTCCAGTTATGGCGGGCGCGGCACGTGCAATTTCCGATTCGTATGATGTCGAAAATGTTGGTGTGTTTTATTACAACGAACGCGATACAGATTCAATAAAATCTACCGCAATGTCTGCATCAATGTATAACGCGCGCAGTGCGGCAAACAAACGTGCCAAGGAAATTTTATCTGCGATAATCAACCATGAAAACCTTAGTCGTTCAGAAAAGTATTCATTATCGCGACAACTTGAAAATTTGAATCGCGTGGATACACTTGGCGATTTACCATATGATTCTATTCTATTCCTTGGTGACGGAAACGACACAAAATCGATGGCATCATTCCTGCGCTATTATGGTGTTGGCACACGTGACGCAAAGTTCTATGGCACCCCACTTTGGGAAGAAAGTGATATTGCATCAGATTTAACAATGATGGGGTCTGTGTATGCAACATTACCGGACATCCCCGAAGATTTTAGAAACATGTATTCTATCGCAACCGGCACATTTCCAACCCGAATGACAACAATCGGTTACGAATCGACAATGTTGGCAATTGGAACGCTTTATTCCCGTGATGATATTCATGCACACCTAATGAACCAAAGCGGATACACCGGAATAAACGGATTATTCCGTTTGCATACCGACGGTACAAATGAACGCGCTTTACGAATTATGCGTCTTAATGGCGATGGCACAACTTCGGTGGCACGTACTGAACCTGCGGCATTTACTGTGCCGATATATCGGACAAATGGCATATATATGTCTGCGATTGAAAGTCAACCTTTGGATTCCGACGGTGTAAATCCGATTGATTACATTAAAATACCCGAACGTTTTAGTGGGAAATATCGCGCACAAACATACGGCGTGAATCATTCCGAAGGGAATCGAAACAACGAACCAATATTTCATACATCAACGGTATTACCAATAAACGATTCAGATTCGATAACATCCGAAGACTATCAACCAATACCGTTGGATAACATAAGTCGCACATATATCGATTCGGTAGAAATCACTGAATAAGAATCAAAGGACAACAAAATGAAAACAAAATATCAAATTTTGATTGCATGTATCATAACCTGTGTAGCAACGGCGTTCGCAACCATATATATAATGGAACACGGTTTTCCAAACATGTATTCATCGGAAACATTGGTATGCAAAGATAACATCGCACCCGACGAAAACGGTTGTTGTCCGGGCGAAACATATACCGACATGGGTGACCAGGGTTGGAATTGTTGTCCCGACGCGGGTGGCGATTGTTTTCCACCAATCGAAAAATAAATCAATCAAGGTTTTGTAAACTTACATTTTCACCGTCAACAATAACGATGTTTCCTTTTGTAATTCCGGTATCATGCACAACGGCAACAAAATCGCGCTGTGCGAACAGATCCGGCGTATAGACAGGGAAAACACCACGCACTAAACATAATTGATTTGCGACAATTTCACTATCACAAATGGCAATTATTTTTGTATCTGGTCGCCGACAAGAAATTTTTATTGCCGATTCGGTATCACGCGCAAAAACGACTATTGCGCTTGCCTTGTTCAAATACGCCATCGAAGACACAGACCGCGACCAATCGTTTTCTTGGTCATTTTCCGCACGCACCCAATCACTTGGATTTGCCATCGCATCGCAATCAGAATACGCCAAAATCTTACCCATCGTTTCAATAACATTTAACGGATTTACACCAATGGTTGTTTCTTCGGATGTCATCGTAGAATCCACTCGCAGGTATGCCGCATTTGCGACATCACTTATTTCTGCGCGCGTTGGAAATTCACTTTCGACCATTGACCCCAACATTTGTGTCGCCATAACAACCGGTCGATTAAGACGCCGACATTCGCGTATAATATGTCGCGAAATCGCCGGCACTTGTTCATACGGCAATTCGACCGCCATATCCCCCCGCGCAATCATGACGCCATCCGCCGCAGACGCAATTTCATCAATTTGTTCAACCGCGGTTTTACGTTCTATCTTTGCCATTATTTTTATTGGTCGGTCGGTTCGCGCAGTAATAAAATCACGCACTTCGGATATATCTTCGGGTCGTTGCACAAAAGAAACCGCCACCCAATCCGGATTCTTGGTCAGCGCATACTCTAAATCCGCCCTGTCCTTTTCCGTCAAAACCGAAGTATCGACCATGGTGTCCGGCAAATTAAATCCGCGTCGCGACCAAATTTCTGCTCCGCGAATCACCTTTGTTTTGACCGAATTAGGTAAATTTTCGATGACCCGCATTTCAATTTTACCATCGTTTAATAATATCCGTTCGCCCACCCGCAACGAACGCATGACATCGGAATCCGGCAAATACACGCGCGTTGAATCGCCCGGTGCCGGATTCGAATCAAAAGTAAAAGTTTGCCCGGGCGCAATTGGATATTTTTCTTCGGTTTTAAAATTTCCGATTCGGTGCTTTGGCCCCTGTAAATCAACAATTATCCCAACCGGAATATTTAACTCCGCAGATATTTTTCGAATAGCATCTATTTTCTTACCCTGTGCCGCGCCGGTATCATGACTAAAATTCATACGACACACATTGACGCCCGCCAAAATCATTTTTCGCAAAATCGCAATACTTTCACAACTTGGCCCAATCGAAGCAGTTATTTTTGTAAATCTTGTCATAATTTTACAATCTCTCGGTTGATTTTTATGTTTTATTGTATATCATAAAAAGGTCACTTTAACAAGGGGAAAACATCAATGAAAAATGCAAACCACGGAAGTTTTGATAACCAGCAATTGCTTGGCATCATCGAACGAATCGAAAAATTGAACGAAGACAGTGCGGCAATCGCATCGGACATCAAGGAAATTTTTGCCGAGGCAAAATCCGCCGGATACGACCCGAAATATATTCGGCAAATGATTCGTCTGCGCAAAATGGACCCGGACGAACTTGATGAAACGGACGAATTGACCAAGATGTATCGCAACGCCCTTGGTTTATAGCGGTTATGAAAAAATTTACAAAAACGGTTGAAGATTTTACCTGCGCACATTGTGGCGCGATGGTTATGGGCAATGGGTACACAAACCATTGCCCAAAATGTTTATGGTCGCGCCATGTTGATAACAATCCCGGCGACCGCGGGGCGACCTGTGGCGGTATGATGGAACCCGTCGCCGCCGAACCTGCCGGCAACGGTTTTATAATCACACACAAATGTCAAAAATGCGGAAAAACGATTCGGCAACACAGTGCCGAAAACGATGATATCGACATAATAATCGCGATATCATCGAATTCAGATTTTATATTTGGGAAATAATCACTTATCCTTTGCCGCGGCCACAAAGGCATTGAACAACGGATGCCCGGTGAACGGATTACTTTGAAATTCCGGATGAAATTGTCCCGCAACAAAGAACCTATGTGTTGGAATTTCTATCATTTCCGGCAATTTGCCGTCCGGCGACATTCCCGAAATCACCATGCCATTTTTTTCCAACATATCTTTGTATTCGATATTTACTTCGTACCTGTGCCGATGGCGTTCAGAAATATGATTTGAACCATAAATTTTTTCCGCAATTGTTCCGGACTTTATATCACAAGGATACGCCCCCAACCGCAAAGTTCCGCCCATATTTTCGGCATCACAATCACGCATAATATCGATAACCGGCGTGCAATTTTTTGTGAACTCGGTTGAATTTGCATTTTCATCACCAACGACATCGCGCATAAATTCTATGACCGCAACCTGCATCCCCAAACAGATTCCCATATACGGCACATTATTTTCGCGCGCATACCGCGCCGCCGCAATTTTGCCACCGACCCCACGCACACCAAAGCCACCGGGAACCAATATACCATCAACCCCCGCGCAATCTTCGGGCGTGAATTTTTCCGCATCAATCTTTTTTATCTTTACGCGGACATTGTTTTGAATACCCGCATGGAATAGCGCCTCGTTTAGTGATTTATACGCATCCGAAACATCAAAGTATTTTCCAACAACACCAATTGTGCATATCGGTAAGTCTGCATTTAAATACTGTTCTATTTTTTTGATTTTGGACATATCGCCGGCGGCCTCTGGTAAACCAAAGTGTTGCGCCATTATATTAAAGACATCTTGGGAATCATACACCAACGGGATTTTATAGATATTATCAACATCCATACTGGTAATAACATTTTTCGCCGGCAAATTACAGAACATACCAATCTTTGCCCGTTCGTCCGCGGTCAGCATACGCGGCGACCGCACAAACAAAACATCCGCCTGGATCCCGTTTTCAAGAAGCCTGCGCACAGACATTTGTGTTGGTTTCGTCTTTAATTCGCCACTTTGTTCCAAATACGGCGCCAATGTCAAATGCGCGAACATAACATTTCTGCGTCCAACCTCGTTCGCAAATTGACGAATCGATTCAAGGAACACCTTGCCTTCAATATCGCCGACGGTTCCGCCAATTTCACAAATTACAAAATCCGCATCAACCGGCACACCAATGTGTTCTTTGATTTTATTTGTGACATGCGGAATCATTTGAACGGTCGCACCCAAATAGTCCCCACGCCGTTCGGCATTAAGAACTTCCCAATAAATACGACCACCCGACACCGAATCGTTTTTGGATAATTTTATACCCAAAAACCTTTCATAGTACCCAAGGTCTAAATCTGTTTCGAACCCGTCATTGGTAACATAAACTTCGCCATGCTGTAGTGGCGACATAGTCCCCGGATCAACATTTAAATATGGATCAAATTTTCGTACATGAACGCTGTATCCACGCGATTGTAAAAGGGCGCCCAACGATGCCGCCGAAACGCCCTTGCCTAAACTTGAAACGACCCCACCGGTCACAAATATATACTTTGACATAAGTTTTTTCTCCTTATGTGTCAAAATGATACAAAAAATCGTGGTTGCCAATCAATAATAAAATCCTATAATATGGGCCATGAAAAAATTTCTGTATAATCAACGCGAAAATTTATTTCTGTGGTCGCCATTGATAACGGCGTTCGGTCTTGGACTGTATTTTGCCCTGTTCGACGAACCAAATATCATATTACTTGCAATCATATTTATACTTGGGATTGGAACAATTATCATATTTCGCCGACGCCCGATTATCGCCATTGCCGCATGCTTTGCGGTTGGTTTCGGCTATGCGGGAATATACACACATACGAAAGGCGTTCCTTTTCTGCGCCATGATGTTCATGGGATTGAAATAAACGGTACGGTCAACCAAATCGACACCGGTGGCGAAAAAACAAAAATATATCTGACTACGGAAACCTTTGGAAATGTGCGCGTATCAACAACCGACGAAATAAAGGTAAAAATCGGCGACACAATATCGGGTACCGGCGGACTATTCAAACAAAAACCCGCCGACATTCCAAATGGTTTTGATTTTGCCCGACATGCATATTTTAATAATCTTTCTGCGACGGGTTATATTCATGATATAAAAATTGCCTATACGCCGGAATCCGCCGTATACAACCCGCGCGACAAAGTTCATAGATTATCAAAATCTTTCTTGGTGGACACACTTGTATTGGGATATAAAAACTCTATGCCCAACGAACATCGTGAAATATGGGCGGCAAACGGCATGGCACATATTTGGTCAATCAGTGGTTATCACATGACACTTATTGGTGGGTGGCTGTTTCTACTATTTTATTTTTTATTCAGGTTATCTCCATCTATCATTCGCCATGTTCCCGCACGCATACCGGCACTTGTCTGTACTTGGTGCGGATTGGTTGGTTATGTGTTTTTATCGGGTGCCAGTGTGGCAACTTTGCGGTCTTTTATAATGGCGACACTTGTCATATTGGCGTTTATATTCAATAGAACCGCCGTATCATTAAGATTGATATGCCTTGCGTTTTTCGCAATCATGATAATCAATCCATATTATGTAATGACCGCCGGATTCCAGTTATCTTTTTCCGCCGTTTTTGGAATCATATGGTTATGGCAAAATATAAAACCCAGACAACCAAATTCAAAAATATTAAAATACTTCTATACGGCGGTTTTAACCGCATTGGTCGCGACAGCATTCACCGCACCATTTATAATTTTACACTTTGGCACAATCCCAATTTATGGAATTATTGGCAATTTGATATTCTTGCCAATCTTTTCATTTATAATTATGCCACTTGTATTTATCGGCACATTGTGCGCCATAATTGGGATGCATACACCACTTGAATTGGCACACATTATATATGATAAATCTTATCACATTGCAGAAAAATTGGCGAACATGCCGTATTCGGAAATCATTATCGGCAACATACCAAATGCCGCGATTTTATTTATCACGCTTGGGTTTGCATGTTTGATGTTTATCAAAGATATCGACAGTTTCAAAAATTTCTTTGCGCGCCATATTGGACCGATATTGGCAATAACATTTATGACCACGGGCATAATAATCTGTGCAATCGCACAGAAACCCGAAGTCGGAGGCCAAGCGGT
>JAZLCM010000033.1:0-2400 GCA_045614245.1 Candidatus Enterousia sp. | reverse complement strand
CCGCCGCACGTATTCAATATGCGGGCGAAATAAATTACTTTTTAACCGATGCGGCGGTTTCGGTTGACGGTATGGTTGAATCAATGGTTTTGGAATCAAATGCCGCAACCGCCGAAAGGAAATATTTGGAATATCTTAAATCAAATCGCGAACTCATAAATGATAAAATGATTTTGGACGGTGTAAATAAATCGGACTTTGGTGTATTTAATAGTGAACTAAATTTGCCCGCGAACCTTACCAGCACCGGTCAGCAAAAAACACTGTTATTAAAAATGATATTGGCGCATGCGAAACTTGTTCATACAAAAACCGGCGCAACACCAATTATATTGCTTGACGAAGCCGTCGCACATTTGGATAACAACGCGCGAAAGAAATTGTTCGATGAATTGGCAAATGCGTCCGCCCAGGTTTGGGCAACCGGAATCGATGCAACCATTTTTGCCGATATTGCGGACGCCACATTTGTCACTTGCAACGATGGCAAAGTAAGTAATATAATCGACGGGCAAGGGGAAAAATAAATGGCAAAGATAGATTATCAATCATTGTTAGACAATGCGTTAAAGTCTGTTGTGCGCGAAGCGTTGATTCATGCGCAAATAAACGGACTTGGGGACGGCATGCATTTTTTTATAACTTTTCGCACGCATGATGCGGGCGTTGTGTTGCCGGATTTCCTGCGTATACGGTATCCGGATATTATGACGATTGTGTTACAGTATTCATATAATAACCTGCATGTTTCCGATAAAGAATTCGGGGTCCAGTTGACATTTGATGGTCGCCCGTTCTTTATTCGCGTTCCATTTTCGGCATTGGTTGAATTCAAAGACCCATCGGTTGATTTTATGCTTTCTTTCCACAAAGGCCCGGAACGCAATGCACCGGACAACGATATTGAATTACCATTGGACGGCACCGGCGACACAATTCCGGACGACGGCCGCGTGGTGTCGTTAGATGAGTTTAGAAAAAGGAAGAAATAAAAAACCGGCGATTGCCGGTTTTGTATTTCTTTTTATTTTCTTTTTTCAAATATGCTTCTAACCAATGGTTATCAAAGTTTAATGTGCGGACATCGCGGTTATTTAGTAATTTCTTTTGCAATGGAATTGTTGTCTTAACGCCTTCGATAACAAATTCGTCCAATGCGCGTTCCGCACGCATAATACATGCAGACCGCGTTTGCGCGTGAACAATCAATTTTGCAATCATTGAATCGTATGTTGGTGGGATTGTGTATCCAGTATAGACCGCACTGTCCACCCGAACGCCCAGTCCGCCCGACGGCGCATACAATGTAATTTTGCCGGGGCAGGGGACAAAAGTTTCCGGATCTTCGGCATTGATTCTAAATTCAATTGCATGACCATGCGGAATAACATTTGCCTGGGTATAGCCCAACTTTTCACCCGCCGCAACGCGAATTTGTTCACGCACCAAATCAACACCGTAAACCATTTCTGTGACGGGGTGTTCGACTTGCAACCGCGTGTTCATTTCAAGGAAGTAAAACTTGCCATCTTCGTACATAAATTCAAATGTGCCGGCGTTTGTATAGCCCATTTTCTTTGCCGCCGTTTTGCAAACTTCAATCATATCGTCGCGCTGTTTCTGGGTCAATGCGGCGGCGGGGCATTCTTCCATAACCTTTTGATTTTTCCGCTGCAACGAACAATCGCGTTCACCAAATATCACAACATTTCCATGCTTGTCACCCAAGACCTGGAATTCAATATGGCGCGGGTGCAAAAGCAACTTTTCAATATAAAGTGTATCGTCACCAAAACCACTGCGCGCTTCGTTTTTCGTGATTTCGAACGCCTCTGCCATTTCATCTGCATTCATAACGGGACGCATACCGCGACCACCACCGCCGGCGGCGGCCTTTAACATAACCGGATAGCCGATTTTCTTTGCCCATTTCAATGCGTCTTCAAGTGTATCGACCGCACCATCAGATCCTGGAACAACGGGCAGACCACATTCGATTGCGGTTTTTTTCGCGTTTACCTTGTCGCCCATTTTGTTTATCATCGCGGCGTCCGGCCCAATCCAGATTAAACCATGTTGTTCAACCTTTTGCACAAAGTCCGCACGTTCAGATAAAAAGCCATAGCCCGGGTGAATCGCATCCGCATTGGTCAATAACGCCGCCGTCAATATCGCAGATTCATTAAGGTATGATTCCTTGGACGGGCCGGGCCCGATACAAACGGATTCATCCGCCAATTGCACATGCATCGCGTTACGGTCAACGGTTGAATACACCGCAACCGTTCGAATGCCCATATCGCGACATGCACGAATTATTCGCAACGCAATTTCGCCACGGTTGGCAATTAAAACTTTCTTTATTTTTGGCATAGTATTTTATTCGATAATTATCAATGG
>JAZLCM010000032.1:0-14128 GCA_045614245.1 Candidatus Enterousia sp. | reverse complement strand
CACCAATACCCTGGTAATTCCCGAAAGGTCTTTGTCGGCGCGGACGAATGTCCAGCCCGCGGATTCAAAGATTTTTCGCACCGGGACTTCGCCACCTGCGCCGATTTCGATATATAACTTTCCGCCGTCCGCAATCCAGTTCTTGGCATTTGTCGCGATTTTTTCGTATGCCGCCATGCCACGCCGTTTGGCATACAGTGCCACGTGTGGGTCATACTTTGCGCCGTCATTCACGCGCGGGTCACCAAGTGCGATATACGGTGGATTCGAAACGATGATATCAAATTTTTCGCGCGAAAGTTTCGGGTTCGCAAACGACCCATGTTTTATTTTAATTTTATCGCGCAAGTTTAATGTCTTTATATTTCGGCGCGCAACGCGCAATGCGCCACGCGAAATATCGATGCCTGTGCCGGTTGCGGAATCTATGTTTGCGACCAATGATGCAATTATGCACCCCGTACCCGTTCCCAAATCCAAAATTCTTGGGTTTGTCCAATCTTCGGATATTACCGATTCGACCAATGTTTCGGTGTCCGGGCGTGGGTCCAATGTTTTGCGGTTTGTATAAAATTCCAAACCATAAAACCATTTCCGGTGAATTATTTTCGCGACCGGAACACCGATGCGCAACCGATGCGCGATTATATGTGCGCGAAACCACGAAATTTTCGCCATGCCATCGGTAATAATTCGGGCGGCGCGAATACCGCCGGCATTTTTGAAAAGTTCAAATGCTTGATTTATTGTCATAAAACTATTATAATGGACGCCATGGAAAAAGCAAAAAATATTATAACTTCGGGAAGGTTCGTTCGTACGGTTTTGTGGGTTGCCGGGATTGTCGCCGTTATTGCGGTGGTGGTTGTTTTGTGGTCTGTATTGCGGGGGCGGTCCGCGGGCGATGCAACCGGAACGGCGGATTTCGTAACAGAAACGGTTCAACCGGTTGATGATAAAACGACCGTTATAAATGTTGCGTCGGGCGATACGCTTTCGAAAATCTTGTCGGCAAATGGTGTCGGTGGCAAGGATATAAATTCCATTGCAAGTGTGTTAAAGACCAAGGCGGGCATAACCGGTTTGCGCGCGGACAAGGATAAAATTGAAATCGTGCGTGACGGTGGACCCGATACGCCGATAACAAAAATTGTTGTGTTGCCGGGACCTTGGCGGCGTGTGGAATTGACCTGTGATGATGCGGGTGTGTGGAATTGTAACGCGATTGACATTGAACGCGATACGCGTTTGGTGTATCGCCAGGGTGAAATTTTGGACGGCGACAGTTTTTACCTTGCCGGCATGCGTGCGAATATTCCGGCGGGTATTTTGGCGGATGTTTATGATTTGCTGGCGTTCGAAATGGACTTTGAACGCGATGTGCGCGCGGGTCAGAAATTTTCTGTGTTATACGAAGAAAACTATCATGACAATGTAAAGGTTGATAATGGCGCGGTGTCGGTTGTGTCTTTTGATGCTTTGCGCGGAAATGTTAAAATGTATCGGTTTAAAAAGTCCGATAAGACCGTTGGATATTATGACCCAAATGGTAATGGTGCGATAAAATCACTTAAACGGACGCCGATAAATAATGCCAAGGTGACAAGCAGTTTTTCAACGCGGCGTAAACATCCTGTATTGGGATTTACGCGTGCGCACAAAGGGGTGGATTTTCGTGCGCCAACCGGAACGCCGATTCCGTCCGCCGGTGCGGGTCGTGTGGTTGCACGCGGATATAATCGCGGGCATGGGAACTTTATAAGGATTCGGCATAACGGTTCTTTTGAAACGCTGTACGCGCACATGTCAAAGTTCGCGAAAAATGTAAAGGTCGGAACAACGGTAAAACAGGGCCAGATTATCGGCTATTCCGGATCAACCGGACTTTCGACTGGACCGCATTTGCATTATGAAATTATCAAGGATGGCAAGCATGTGAACCCGATGACGGTAAAGTTGCCGGCGATAAATAATTTGGACGCGGAAAATAAAAAGAAATTCTTGGAATATCGCGCAATTTTGGACAAGGCCATAGAAGACCTTGAACAAAATCCAAACGGTTTTATTCAGATGTAGTTTTACTTTCCCCAAAATGGTGCGATTGTATAGTCAGCGCGCAATGGAACGGATATTTTTGTTACATTTTCCATAATGCTTTTGATTTGTTCGGCGAATTTTTCCGCGAATTCATCGACGCATTCGAAAACCATTTCGTCGTGAACCTGCATAATAAGTTTAATTTTATCCGAATTTTTGGCGATGATTTCATTGTAAACATTTACCATCGCACGACGCATCAGGTCTGCCTCGAACCCCTGGATTGGTGCGTTGATTGCGGCACGCATAGCATACGCACGCAGGCGGGAATTCCGGACCTCTGGTAATTCTATGCGACGCCCCCATGGTGTATAAACGCATGCGTTTTCGCGCGCGAATTCTTTGATGTCGTCAATGTATTTCTTTATCTCCGGCAATCCCGCAAGGTACGAATTTATTATGTCGGCGGCGTGCGCGGGGGAAACGTTTAACTGTGCGGCAAGTCCGATTGATGAAATTCCGTATATAATTGAAAAGTTGACCGTCTTGGCCGCGCGACGTAAATCACGTGGCACGATTGTGGACTGTGGAATGTTAAAGATTTTTCGCGCGGTTTGCTCATGAATGTCCGCGCCCGCGATAAAAGTATCCTTGAACGTTTTAATGTCCGCAACATCCGCAAGCAAGCGCAGTTGAATTTGCGAATAATCGACCGCAATAAGTTTATTTCCTGGCGCGGCGACAAAGCATTTGCGGATTTCTTCGCCAAGTTCGGTTTTAATTGGTATGTTTTGCAGGTTTGGATCGCGACTTGAAAGACGGCCGGTATTTGTACTGGTTTGCATATATGTTGTATGGATTCGGCCATCGGTTCCAATTTGCCGGGGCAGGGCGTCCGCATATGTCCCGGCAAGTTTCGCAATCGAACGCCAATTCAAAATCTTTTCAATAATTTCATGATGTTCGATTAAATCGTTCAATGAATCCGCATCGGTTGAACGCTTTTTATTTTCGGGCAAATGTAATTCGTCGAACAAAACGGTGGCAAGTTGCTTTGGACTTGCGATATTAAATTCGTGTCCGGCAAGTTCGAAAATTTCATTACTTATTTTCGTAAGTTGTTCGTGGAACACGCCCGACAGTTGTTGCAATTTCGACCTGTTCACCAAAACGCCGTATCGTTCCATAATCGTTAGAACTATCAATAGTGGTCGGTCGCACTTTTCATACAATTCCGCAAGTTTTTCATTTGCATTAAGTTGCGGTCGCATAAGTTTATATAGTGCCATCGTGACGGCGGCATCTTCGGCGGCATATGGATACGCGGTGTCGATTGGTAATTCATCAAAGTGCATGTCGGCATCGCGCGTCTTTGGTGGAAAGAGTGACGCGAAAGTTATATCTTGGTGATCAAGGTATTTTAACGCCAATTCGTCCATGCCATGCGAATGCAATGTTCCATGCAGTGCGTATGAAATCAACATCGTGTCATCAATTGGTGAAATTTTTTCAATGTCCCAACCTTCGTTCGCCATGATGTGCAAATCGAATTTAAGGTTATGACCGACCTTTGTGATTTTTTTGTTCGTTAAAATCGGCCAAATTTTTTTATATAAATCTTGGATTTTGATCTGGTCGGGCGCAAGTGTATCGCCGCCAAACAAATCGCCGGTTGTCGTCCGGTGTCGCAACGGAATATAGACGCCGTGCGTGGAACTTGTGGCAAGCGACATGCCGACCATTTTTGCGGTCATTTGATCAAGTCCCGTTGTTTCAGTATCCAATGCGATGACATCATCAACCGTCGCAAGGAATTTTTCCAATTCGGCAATGGTTGTAATTTTTTCAAATGTCATTTTTAATTCGGATTTTTTTTGATTGACCGGTGCGGGTTCGTCCATTGGGCAAGCGGAACCCGGAAAATCAAATGCGTGTGTTTTTACTTTTTCATCTGTCGCCGGAAAAGATTTTGAAATTTTTTCATAAAGCGAATTGCTTTCGATTTCTTTTTGAACGAATTCCAATGCGCCCGCGCGATTAAATCGGAACGGTGCAAGTTTTAATCCGGACAAATCGACATCGCGTTTAAGTGTGACCAATTCACGCGATATATACGCCGCGTCGCGCGATTCCATAAGCAATATTCGCGTTCGTTCGTTTTTGATGTCATCGATATGCGCGTAAAGGTTATCCAATGAGCCAAATTCGTTTATCAATTCCGCCGCCTTTTTGGGGCCGATTCCATGCACGCCCGGAACATTGTCCGAAGAATCGCCCATCAGTGATTGAACATCGATAACATGTTCGGGTGGAACGCCAAATTTTTCAATAACCTGGGCGCGTTCGATGTGTTTTTGCTTCATACCGTCATAAAGGAAAATGCAATCAGACACCAATTGCATCAAATCTTTGTCGCCGGTCATAATGCGTGTTTTGTCGGCGATACGGCAATTGTTTGTTGCGATGGTTGCGATTACATCGTCGGCTTCGACCCCCGGAACACAAAGAACCGGCACGCCCATTTCGTTTAAGCCGCGTTGAACCAATATCGCCTGGGCTATTAAATCCGCCGGTGTTTCGGTTCGATTCGCCTTGTATTCGGGGTATATTTTTTGCCGAAAAGTTTGTCGTGACGCGTCAAAAACGCAAACAAATATATCGTCGGGTTTTGCGGCGGCAAATACCGGTAACATCATATTGAAAAATGCAAACACCGCACCGGTTGGGGTGCCGTCCGCGCGGGTCAGTCGGCTGTGCACGCCGTAATATGCGCGAAAAAGAATCGAATTTCCGTCAATCAGTGTAAGCATTTTTATTCCTATGACTTAAATTCGGGGCGCGTAGCCCCGTAAAAGTTCCTAGAAAATATAACGAAGTTTTATCTTGGCCTCGTAATGCAAGATGTCCGGGCGTTCGCTTTCGAATCGGAAAACATCCGGGATATAAATTGTGTGCGCTTCGATATCAAACTTGAACGGCAATTTCGGCACATCGATGGTCACGCCAAGCATACCTTGGTACGCGGGTTTTGTGTCGAACTCTTTATTAAAGTTTTTATTTTCTTCGCCACTGAACATCAACCCGACACCAAGTCCAAAGTACGGACGAATCGCCGTCGAAGGCATTTTAAAGTATGCGTTTGCAAAGGCAAGGTTGGCATGCGAATCCGATTCGCCGATGTATGTGTATTCTAATTCGCCACGGAACATCGGAACATCAATACCAAACATGGCGCCAAAAGATTGTGCTGTACTGGTTTCGTTTTTCCCGTCGCCAAACATAGTTTGTGCGCCAACACCAACGGAAACCCCGGCATAAAGGTCGAATACAGAATTTGCAACCGCCGGCGCAGTTGTGGTCGCAATCAAAGAACATAAAATAATTGATGTTTTTAACTTCATATTTCGCTCCTTTCTATGATAATATAATAGAAAAAGAGTTTAAAGTATGCAAGCGAATAAACCTGTTTTTTTGGTGGTCGGTCTTGGGAATCCGACCCCGGAATATGAACGGACACGTCATAATGTCGGATTTATGGCGGTGCGGCACTTGGCGGGCGCGGACGCCACATGGAAAAACGAATTGTTTGCAAAGACATATCGTTTGGATATTCGCGGTGTGCGTGTGATTTTTGCAATGCCACAAACCTTTATGAACGACAGCGGGCGCGCCGTTCGGGCGATTGTAGATTACTATAAGATTCCAATTGAAAATGTGACGGTGATTCATGACGATATGGATTTGAAACTTGGCGAAGTGCGAACCAAGGTTGGCGGGTCCAGTGCCGGGCACAATGGCATAAGGTCAATCGATTCGGCAATCGGGCGCGAATATCGCCGTATAAGAATTGGAATCGATCATCCGCGAAAGTTGGGTTTGCCAATTGATGCCGCCGATTGGGTTTTGGGAAAATTCACACCCGCGCAAATCGCCGAAATTCAAACCGCAATCGATAGAATAGAGTTATAGTTTATGGCAAATCGGTCCAGTTTTCTGGGGTGTCCAAATTACTAAGATTTACGCAACCCGCACTATCGCATATTTGCGTTTGGTCGCCATAGTGGCAGGCATTGGAATTTGTCGAACCAGTTCCAGTGGTGGTTTTACCAGCCGGACAATTTGTTAGTGAACAAATTGGATTATTCGGATTTGTGATGGGATAAGTAATATTACATGAATCTATCCATGTTCCTTGCGGGGCGGGTGTGCATTTACACACAGCATATAGACCACCATTATTGTCTTCTCCAACAATGCAGGTTTGATTATTTTCCCCGACCCCAAGAATATCGTCTGATTCTACATAATAGCCATAGAAACAGGATACACACCAATGCCAAGACGACTGTGTATCATAGTCATAGTTTATTGGTTCATTAACATTCGATATAGTCGATTGGGATGGCTTTTTGTTTCGTTTGCCGTTGCAAAAATTCGCTGTATCAGAAAATTCCTCTTGTTTGCATTCACAAGATTGCACGTTCCAGTTCGTTGTCCATGTTGCGGTATTAACCACGTTACCTGTGCAAGTTTCGGTATGAAAGGATGAACATGGGCGATATTTAAAATAGCAACCGTAAGTATTGTCAGATAATGGTTCGGCATGGTAATTTGTTTCGTGCGAATCATATGTAATTGTCCCGTTGTTGTTTTTACAACTTACTTCATTGGCATAGGAATATCCCAAATACGTTAAACCGCAATTTTTGGTAACAGTTTCGTAATCATCACTTGTCGTCGCACATGGTGCATAACAATTGTTTATATCAGTAGTACCCGCTGTTGCCCTTGGGAATTCTTGGGGGCAATTACAAAGCCCAAGTTCGCTTTCCCATTCGTTGCATTTGTTCGGATCATCTACACCCGGGCAATAATAGCCTCGACCGTTGTCGTTTGTTTCTGGACATTCGGTACAGCCACTAAGGTCCCAATAACAACCGGGGGCATTTTTGCAACTAGTTTTTTGTTGTTCTTCGGTCTGCTCCGTGTTTTGATAGATACCGCAATCCGTTGCGGCATGGGCATATAAAGGTAGAAATACCAAAAAAGGTAAAAGAAACATTCTCATGATTCAGAAGTTAACATATTGTTTATTGTGTTGCAATAATAAAAAGGCGGAATGCGCCTTTTTATTGCCAATGTTTTTGAATTTGATTATTTAGAAGTTGAAACATGACCTATGAAAAAAGTCATGCCGTATTTTTCGAACCATGCTTTATCGAACGATGCTATGCCATATTCAAGGATTGTGTCCGAGTTACTTGTAAAATCATCCCGTGGTGTGCGGATACCCCCCGATAGTTTGACCCTTGGATCAAGGTAAACGCATGGTTCTATTTGTTTGCGACCTTTACAAAACATAGATGGGCGGAAAGTACTGCAATTTATTGGATAATCCGGTCCCGCACGACCGAATAAATGAATAGTAACCGATTTAACATCATTTTGTTCAATGTAATAACGCACGGTGTCAATTGGGGGAACCCATGCAAGTGTAGCATTGCAATTCCAATCAATCACAATTTCACGGGTTGGAATAACCGGGTCGTTTGTGTTATTTGAATTTGGGTCGGTTTGTTTCTTGCATGCGGTGGCGATTGCCATCAACGCGGCAAGTGATAAAATATGGCTAACTTTCGGTTTCTTCATAAAGAATCCTTTTGGTTTGTATTTAGATTCTAACACAATTTTTTTGTATTGTCAATGTGTTGTAACGTTATTCCGGCTAGCGCCCGGCGGTGTAGTTTTACCCGTACCCCACCGTTTTCAACGGTCCCCCCCTTTCCGCAGGAAAGGGGATTATTCATTATAATAATGTATGAACCAATTTGTGGCATCAATGTCGTCGACATCTATTGGTATCGCGTGTCGGTTGTCGCCATTATCATAATACACCATAGAAACATCGTACTGTGAATTACCGCTTGAAGTTATCGGGTTTGAATATTCATTTGTACCTGTATCCACCAGTACCAGGCGACCACTACAGTGGATTTCATTGCCCGACGGGTAACCGGTGATTCCGGACGTGGGTTCAGCGGTTACATTACCGATACATATAATGTACTTGGAACCACTCTGCATAACCGGTGTTATAGGGGACGCACCTGATGGTACACAGATGTTTCGGCTTTCTATCCCGTTGAAAATTTCACCTTCGCAACATGGGTCGTTACTGTTCCCCATAGGCACTGTATTGAACTGGTTGGGTTCGGCAAAACAACAATTTGTTAGCGTGTTTGTGATTTGTATTTGAACATTGCCGTTCGGTGTAACTGGGCAATACATGCCTTCGCTTGTTGTATCTGTGCCGGCAACATCTTCGGGCAGGCAGATTGGGTCTCCTTCGCCGGTGGTAAATTGGTCGGATGATGTGCAACGCGTATTCACACAACTGCGTGGGTCGCTTTGGTATGCGCCGCCGGACATAGGGGTAGCGGTGCCGGTGTTGATGGCGAACCATGACAGCAAAGTGCTTTGACCATTTTGCGGCATATGAATGCGGTTGTGTGCGTTGCTGCCTGTACCGATTGTGATTGATGGATAGTCTTCGCAATTACCCCAAATGCGTTCGGCTATGCGGCATGTTGCGCATTTCGCGTCGGATAATTCGCAATCAGTTGCGCAAATATCGTTGATTTGAAGGTTTTCGGTATTATATAACTCACGATAAAAAGAATACGCATGCGTCTGTGTCGCCGAATGCCCAAGGTTTTCCATTATTGCCATAATGGCGCTATCGCCCGCCGACGCGACGCAGTTTTTAACCTCGGGCCAGCAGGAAATGCGTTCCAATATCGAATGTCGGTTCGCGGAAAAGTTTATGTCATCGCACAGGTCAAAGTTCCCGGAAATTGATTTGCATGCCTGGATAATGCAATTCTGACCAACCTGGGTACAGCTTGATATGATCGATTCGTATGTCAGTGTCGTTGAAATTTCATGAACGCCACTTTCCCAAGATTCGTCGCCCGTTGCGCCAAGTAAATTAGAACATGATGCGCGTACGTCCGCACACATTGTGTTTGCGGTTCTGTCCGCCATAATGCCGAATATAGAAAGTGCGCGCGCATCAAAATTTTCAATCGAATCGTTCGCGGTATCCAAACATTCGGTGGTAAGTTTTGTGCATGCCTGGCGTATTTCCTCTAATTTTGCGGTTTGTGCAAGTTTTATTTGCGCCAATGCATCTTCGATAAATGCGTCCCATACGGTGTCGGCGATGTCTTCGCAATTTTCGGTGGCGGCACTTAGGTATTTTTTGCGGTCCTTTAAAAATGTTATGAATTTTCCATTGCTGTTTGCCGATGTCCATGTTTGATTCACGCCGGGACGCGTAATCATTGTGTCAAGGTCCGCCAAATTCACACTAAGGAATGCGGCGCCGGTCGTCGGGTCAATATAGCGCCCCGTCATATCAAGACACTTTTCCATTTTTGCACCGCATACCGTTGTGTCGGTCAACATGTCAAGCATTTTACGCTTGCACGTAAGCAGGTCGTCAGAATTTCGTGTTTGATACGCGTCCAATCGTGACATGTCAAGCAGTGCGCTGCTTTCAAAAACCTTGGCACGCGCCTGGTCAACCTGGGCTTGGTATGCCTTTTTAACAGTGTTGCAATCTTGTTCGATTTGCATTTGGTATCCGCTTTGCGCAAGGGACATTTCTTCGTCGGTGCAAACCTCACGCGCGATGTCGTGGCATATCGGTATTGCCGCATTGTAAAGCGCAACTCCGGACTTTGTCGTTGTGTCAATGCCCATGAACGAATCGACCGTATCAAATGCCGCATCAACATTTAACGTCAATGATATTGCACCCAATCCACCACCGTAATTCGAATCGCCACCGAACTTTGCGTTTAACTTTTTCGCAATGTCGTCCAGTGCGCGTTTAGACTTTGTTGTGTCGCGGGTGGAATAAAATGCGTCTTCGCCTTCGGTCGCAGTGTTTATTGCGTTTACATCTTCGGCGTCCATATTCACAAGCAGTAGACGTTGGTTAAAATCCAACATTTTGTTTTCGACGTTTGTCATTTGCTTTTTGATGTCGTCGAATTCGGTTGACCGGGACGAGCACGCGCAACGCCGCAGGTTTGCATCCTTGGTCGCGCAGAATTCGTCCATGCATTCATAAAAAATTTCGCGGCATTTTGTATAGTTTGTAACAATCGCGCCAGATTCATTTGTTGCCACCCGCGCAGTTGTGTTTTTTGAGCGGATGTTTTTTGTAGTGCGTGGTGTCGCGGTTGTTGCAGAACGCGATGCGCCCCCAGTGCGCACAGTTGTGGCGCGACGGGATTGGGTTGCGGGTTGCGTTGAACGTGTTTGCGTGGTTGGACGTGTTGCTTCAACCGAACGGATGCTTTGTGTGCGTGGGACAACACCCGTATTTTGAACCGCAGTGCGCGATTCGTTTGCGGTGCGTGGCACAGTTGTTGCCGTCGTCGCCGTTCGCGGTGTTGTTGTTTTTGGTGTTGTTGCGCTTGGGGTGGTGCGATTTGTTATTGGTGTTGTGGCGGTGGCGCCAGATGCGCCACGACGCGTTGCGGCGCGCGCAGTGTCATCGCCGTCCAAAGCGAACGCATGCCCAAAGGCAAGCATGCCAAGGCATACACAAAAAAACAGTTTAATCCCTTTCATCCCTGTGTATAAGGCTAGCAAAATTATGATTTTTTGGGCAAGTGGAAAATGTGCAAATAAAACATATTTTGGTGCGGATAGGGGGACTTGAACCCCCACGGATTTCTCCACAGCATCCTTAGTGCTGAGCGTCTACCAATTCCGCCATATCCGCACGGTTTGATATAAAAACCTTTGCTATTCTACATAATAATGTTTTTTTTTCAATCTTTTTGTGATAAAATATGTTTAATAAAGGAATAGGAGTTTTTATGAATATGATTATGCGCAGGGCGCTTTTGGGTTGTTCTTTGGTCGCGTTGGTTGTGGGTTCTGCGGGCGCGGCGGGGACTTATTACACCGGGAATTATCGTTCGCCACAGCAAAATTATGCTAAGACTTCGTACGCGTCCCGTCAACAGCAACAGCAGACAAATTATGCCCAAGATACTACATATACACGCACGCGGACCGTTTCCCCGAACAGTAATGCGTACATCGGTGCACCGTACCAAGATTATACCCGCGTTGTTGGGACCGACGGTGTCCAGGTTACAAATCAAACCCGCGTTGTAAATAATACTAACAAGGCGGAAGAGGGGTTCTTTTTCAATATCGGTTTATCGCATGAGTTTGCAAGCTGGAATTTCGAGATGAACGATGCTGGCAGTAAATTGCACTATGATGATATTCGTTGGAATGTGTTAGAGGCGGATATGGCGTACAGGTTTGGTGATTCAACAATGATGCAGGTCCAGGCTGGTGTAAAATACGGCATGCAGTTCGGCGATTCGAATATGATTGACGATGATATTACAAATGGTGGGTATTTGATAACGCAGTGGTGGCAAGATTTGGATGGCGATGGGCAAGGAGACAATTATCTTGGTGAACAGGTTGGACATTCGTTGTCTATTGGTAACAGTAGCAGTGGCGACATGCTTGGGTTATATGGTGGCTTTGGGTTGACTGATGTGTTTAGGATTGGTGTTGCGCGTGTTACGCCGTCGATTGGTTTTAGATATTTAAAGTACAAATTGGAAACCGAAAATGACTATGGATTGACGGTGGATACAGGTTTTTGCACCAATGTGCATGGCAGTGACGAAGTACAATGTGATCCAATTGTAATTCTTAAATATGGTAATACGCAACAGGTATTGTGGAACGAAGATGTTGATGAATATGGCTTTTGGCAAATCGCAAGTGGTGCCGATGGCGTAAGCACCGCGGGTACATATATGTTCCATTTGCCAAGTGTAAGTCATTCGTATGAAACAACATGGATGGGGCCGTTCTTGGCATTAGATTTGGATTACGATGTAAATGTTTATAACAAGTTTAATGCGCGTTTTGAATTTGGGTTGCCACTTTACAAATCCACCGGGGACCAGCCGTATCGTATTGATTGGGAACATCCGAAAAGTGTCGAAGACAAGGGCAGCTTTGGTGACGCGTGGCACATTGGTTTGGGGGCAAATTATATGACTGCGCTTACCGAAAAAGTGTTTTTATCACTTGGGTTCACATTTGATTACTACACACTTTCTGGGGGCGAAGCGACAACTTACCTGAACGGTGGGTATTATAACGGAATTTATAACGACCTGTTTGATTATTATTCCGGAATATCCGCAACCGCGGGTATGACGACCGCACAGATACAACAATATATGTTGAAAAATGATGCGACTGTCCAGAACATCGCCCAAATCCAAGCGGAATGTCCGGGTTGGGTTTGCAAGGTTGACAATGAAATCGAATCGATTTATAAATCTATGGGAATCCATGTCGGGATTCAGGCAAAATTTTAAAGGTTGAAATAAATTATGTTTAATATGAAAAAAGTTTTAATGGTTGCGGTGTTGTGCGGAATGCCCGGGTTTGCCATGGCGGCGGGGCTTACGGGGACGGCGTATGTGAATATGACAAGTGATACCGCGGCGACCGCCAAAAAGATGGCGTTTGATGATGCGCGTCGGCAAATAATTGTTGATGTGTTGTCGCCTTATTCGGATGCGGCGGCTTTGCGTGTGGCGGTTGCCAATGAAAAAAATGCGGTGTTGACGAACATTATTGAAAGTTCGGGGATTTCCGGGGAAAAAACTTCGGATACGACATATTCGGCGAATATAACGATGACGGTGAATCGCGTCGCGGCGAAAAATTGGTTGGCGGGCGCGGATGTTCAAAATTGGCTGCGTACCGAAGAAGATGACGGTAATAAGTTCACTATGGTTGCAACTTTGCGGGACAAGTTTTCTGATTGGGGACAAATTCGTCGTGCGGCAAATGGCGCGGGTGTTGATTTAGAAACCGAATCTATTGCGGGAAACCAAATTGTGTTTCGCGTGAATGCTGGAAAGCGCGGTGCGCTGACGCTGGCGTTGCGTGAAAATGGTTGGCGGTACCAAGATAGGGATGGACTTTTGCATATCTTTAAGTAATAATTTATTCCACAGGGAATAAAGTCAAAGGATTTCAAATGAAAAAAATTTCTGTTGCTTTGTGCGCGTTGATTGCGCCGTGCGTGGCGGGTGCCGCTGATATTGATTTAGAAGGAAAAGAATTGATATTAAACATTCGGCGAATCGGACTTGATTTGTCCAAGACCACTGTTCGGCATTCTAACGAATATTATAATTCACCAATTTCCGCACTAAGTGCCGACAGCCAAGAATTTATCAAGGGCGTGTTTGATACCGCGTTGGAATATAAACATGACCGATTTAATTGGGATAACAGTTTGTTTATGGAATACGGACGGACGGAATTACAACCGTATAATGAACCGAAAACTGTGAACGAAAGTGCCGACAAAATTTTACTGACCAGTAATTTGAACTATGCGTGTTGGGATTTTGATTCTTTTAAACTTGGACCGATGGCGCGTGCCGCGTATGAAACTGAATTTGTGCCGGCAAATGATTCCGATAATCGGTTAAAGGTTTTGCGCTCTATGGCGGGTTTTTCGATATTTGATTCGCCGATTATCAAAGAACTTTATATCGCGGGCGTATACGAATACGATTTCACATACGGTCATGACCAGGTAAGCAAACTTGCGGCGGAACTGGGGTGGCGTTTGGAGTACGATGTGCGCGAAGGTGTAAAGTTATCGACAAATGGGTATTATCGTGAATACCTTGATTATTCGCAATATGTCGGTACGGATTTGGAACGCGATTTAAGTGTTATTGCGCGTATGGATACGAAACTTTGGGATGATTTTGCATTGGGCCCATATGTGCAGTATCGTCGTGCCAAGGCGCGCGATGCCGAAAGTTACGGCAGCAATTTTATCATCGGCCTGTCGTTTAGTTATATAACGAAGTTTGGGTTGTATTAGTGGAAAGTGTAAGTGGTTAGTGGTAGTGAAACGTCATACCGGCTTTCATCGGTATGATGCTTTTTACACTTACACTATCACTAACACTAATCGCTATTTTACCACACTGAAATTCATTTG
>JAZLCM010000031.1:0-7769 GCA_045614245.1 Candidatus Enterousia sp. | reverse complement strand
TCACTTGTTCCGGCATATTCCGTCGGACGCGCCATTTCGGATGCCCATTTTTCCTTGTTCACAACATCCCCAGTGTAAATCCAAACCTTTACCCCAACAACACCATATGTGGTTTTGGCCTGAACCGCGGCATAGTCGATATCCGCACGCAAAGTATGCAACGGAATCCGACCTTCACGAATTTGTTCGCTACGCGCAATTTCCGCACCATTCAGACGCCCAGAGCACATAATTTTAACACCCTGCGCACCCGCCTTTTGTGCATTTTGAATACCTTTTTTCATTGCACGTTTATAAGAAACACGACCTTCAATTTGTTGCGCGATACCTTGGGCAACCAATTGCGCGTTCAAATCCGGTCTGCGCACTTCATAGATATTTACAACAACCTGATCATTTTTGACCAACTTTTTAATATCGTTGCGTAACGCTTCGATATCGGCACCGTTTTTACCGATAATCATACCCGGACGCGAAGTATGAACCGTTATAACAACCTTTCTTGCGATACGGTCTATAACAATTTTCGCGACACCCGCTTTTTTAAGTTTCTTTTCAATAAATTTGCGAATCGTGTTATCTTCCGCCAAGCAAGCCGCATAATGCTTCTTGTCCACGATCCAGCGCGAATCCGGAACTTTATTTATGGATAAGCGCTGTGCAATTGGCGATACTTTCTGTCCCATTTTTTTCCCTTATGTTTATGTCGGGTGTTCTTGAAACCTTTCGGCTTTATTCCGGGGTCACCCCCATACCACCAGACATTGTTCTTTTATTTTGCTTTAGTTTCTTTTTTCTTTGCCGTTTCTTTTTTCGGTGCCACGCCAGATTCCAAAACAATTGTCAAATTTGAAAACGGTTTCAAAATTGGACGCGCACTTCCACGTGGACCCGGCATTATACGTTTCATAGTCAACGCTTTGCCACACCAAATTTCTTTGATGAACAAAGTATCAACCGGCAAGTTTTTGTTATGTTCCGCGTTCGCAATCGCAGACATCAAAGTTTTCAACACCTCGCCAGCGACGCGTTTTTTCGAAAACTTTAACACATCGATTGCACGTTCCACCGGCAAACCACGAACCATGGCACAGACCAAGTTCAATTTTTGGGTGCTAATGCGTATCATTTTATTGAACGCGCGAACTTGATTATCTTTTATTCCATATCTTGTCATAACCTAACACCTTTTATTCTTGTTATTTACCTGCGGCGGCCTTTTTATTTGCAGCATGCCCCTTAAAGGTGCGTGTCGGTGCAAATTCACCAAGTTTATGTCCAACCATATCTTCAACGATTGAAACCGGGATAAACTTGTTTCCATTATGCACTTCGAACGTCAAACCGACCATCGACGGAATAATCGTACTGCCACGCGACCAAGTTTTAATTGGTTTATGATCGTCTTTTTCATTTGCTCTCTTGATTTTTTTCACAAGAGACGGATAAACATATGGACCTTTCCAAGCTGAACGAGACATTTATCTAACTCCGTTTTTTATTTTAGTTTATTTCTTTTTTGCCAAATGTCTGCTACGAATAATCATTTTGGCTGTGCGTTTATTTCTGCGTGTGCGATAGCCCTTGGCCGGGATACCAGTCCGTGACACAGGTTCATGTCCCTTGGAATGCCCATTACCACCACCCATCGGATGATCGACCGGGTTTTGCGCCATACCACGCGTAGATGGGCGAATACCCAACCAACGTGCACGACCCGCCTTGCCAAGATTGACATTGCGTTGATCCTGGTTAGAAACCGTTCCAACCGTCGCACGACAATCAGAATGAACTTTGCGCAACTCACCACTGTTCATCTTGATCTGTGCATACACACCGTCCTTACCCATCAACTGGGCATAACAACCCGCGCTGCGTGCTAACTGACCACCCGCGCCTGGTTTCAATTCAACATTATGAACAATCGTTCCAATCGGCATATTTTTAAGTGGCATCGCATTACCCGGTTTAATATCTTCGCGTGTTCCGGAAATAACGATATCGCCCGCCTTTAAATCACGTGGCGCCAAGATATAGGAACGCACCCCGTCTTTGTATTCAATAAGTGCAATAAAAGCCGTACGATTCGGGTCATATTCCAAACGAACAACCGTCGCCGGCATATCCAACTTTTTACGTTTGAAATCAATCAATCTGTATTTGCGTTTATGACCACCACCTTGGTGTGGAACAGTCACATGTCCAAAATTGTTACGACCACCCTTGGATTTCAAACCAACGGTCAAAGACTTTTCCGGTGCACCACGGTGCAATTCACTGTGATCAATTAAAACCAAACCACGGGTTCCTGCGGTTATCGGTTTATAGTTTTTTAATGCCATTTTGCTATCCTTTTATCACCCCCAACACTAGCATCCCTATTTTGGATTATCTGCTGGGGACATTACCTTTACGAATTAACTGTTAAATCCAATTTCGCATCCGCCGGCAAAGACACATATGCTTTTTTCACTGTGCGTTGGGTGCCCGTACCGCGACCACGAAAATGTTTAACCTTACCCTTGGCAACAACAATGTTTATTTTGCTTGGTTTCACATTGTATATTGCCTGAATCGCACGTGCAACATCCGCTTTGGTTGCGCGCGCATCAACCTCGAAAGCGACCGCGTTGCCTTCCGACAACTTAACCGCCTTTTCCGAAACAATCGGACGACGAAGTATATCGTAAACACCGGCTGTCACAACGGGTTTCTTTTCTGTCTGAACTTTCTTTTCTGCCATATCTATAACCTCTTTTGTCAAACCGATTGCCATTACGCCCCAAGACGTTTTTCTATTGCCTTGACCGCGTCCGCCGTCAAGACCAATTTATCATGTTTCAAAATATCCAAAACGTTTAATCCAACGGTCGGCAAAACATCAACATTTTTGATATTCGCCGCAGATTTTTTGAAATTTTCATCCAAAGTGTCCGCACCAACAAACAAAGCCGAAGAAATTTCTAACTTTTTCAACTGTTTTGCAAAAGTTGCCGTCTTTGCCACTGATAATTTCTCAGAATCAACAATGACCAACGCATTATCTTTTGCCTTGGACGACAGAGCCATTTTCAAACCTAATGCACGAATCTTTTTCGGCAAATCAATACTGTGGTCGCGAACAACCGGTCCATGAACCACACCACCACCGCGCATATGAACATTGTAACGTTCACCTTGACGCGCATTACCAGTTTTTTTCTGTTTAAACGCCTTTTTACCACTGCCCGCGACATCAGACACAGTTTTAACCGCATGTGTCCCCGCACGCGCCTTGGCACGTTGCCACGTCACGACACGGTGCAATACATCCGCCCGCGCATCCAAACCAAAAATAGAATCTTGCAATTCAATCTTGCCGACTGTTTTGCCATCAAAATTTATAACATTTGCTTGCATTTTAGTTCACCTTATTGCCTTTCAAAACCCATTACTCTGCAACAGATTCTGATTTGGTTTCTTCCGCTTTGGCATCCGCCGCCGCCTTTATTTCGCATGTCGGAATTGGCAAATCCTTCTGTTCTTTTTTAATTGCGTCCGTAACCAGAACAAATGTTCCATTTGCACCCGGAACCGCACCTTCGACAAAGACAAGATTTTCTGCCTCGTCTGTGCCAAAAATCTTTAAATTTTGAACCGTAACAGTTTCGTTACCCATCTGACCAGACATTTTCTTGCCCGGCAAAACACGACCTGGCCATTCACGCATACCCGTACCACCCAATGAACGATGCGCCTTTAAAACACCATGGGTTGCTTCCTTACCACCAAAGTTATGACGTTTCATCGCGCCTTGGAATCCCTTACCTTTGCTTGTCGCTTGGACGTCAACGAATTGTCCCGCCACAAAATGAGATGCGACCATACGCGTTCCAACCGGAATCACACAGTCGTCCGAACAACGAAATTCCACAATTTTGCGATATGGTTTAATACCCGCTTTTTCTGCGGCGACCGCCTGAGGTTTTGCGATATGTTTTGCCTTGGCTTCACGAATGCCCAAAACATTTGCGACATAACCATTTTTTTCGACTGTACGATTGCCGATAACCGTGCAATCACCAACGGACAAAACCGTTACCGCATGTGCAACGCCCGCATCATCATACAGACGTGTCATTCCTATTTTTGTTGTAATCAACCCACTACGTTTCATTTTTTTGCCTTTTTTCTGCCAGAGGTTAGAACATCATTTTAAAAAGTCAATGATAATCTAACGCTAACAAACCTTTTACAATTTAATTTTTACATCAACGCCCGATGCCAAATCCAACTTCATCAGTGCATCAACTGTCTGAGGGGTTGGATTAACAATATCTACGACCGCTTTGTGATTGCGGATTTCGAATTGCTCACGCGATTTTTTATCAACGTGCGGCGAACGATTGACCGTAAATTTTTGAACCAATGTCGGCAAGCGAACAGGCCCAACGACATCTGCGCCGGTGCGCTTTGCAGTTTTGACAATCTCCTCCACTGATTCCACCAAAATTCTGTGGTCAAAAGCCGTCAATTTGATGCGAATTTTTGATGCTGGTACCATTTTGCTTGTTTCCCTTATTTTGTCTATTTCTGTCATTGATCGCCCGGGTTGTTTCCGCGGGCGACCAAGGACATATTGTTACTATTTAATAATCTTTGACACAACACCTGCGCCAACGGTACGACCACCTTCGCGGATAGCGAAACGGCGACCTTCGTCCATAGCAATAGGTGCAATCAAAGCAACCGTGATACGAACGTTATCACCCGGCAAGACCATTTCTTTATCCGCCGGCAAAGTGATAGTTCCGGTTACATCGGTTGTGCTAAAGAAGAACTGTGGGCGATAGTTGCTAAAGAACGCAGTATGACGACCACCTTCTTCCTTGGTCAAGATATAAACTTCGGCTTCGAAATCTGTGTGAGGGGTAATAGAACCCGGTTTGCAGATAATCTGACCACGTTCCACATCTTCTTTCTTGGTTCCGCGCAACAACAAACCAATGTTATCGCCCGCTTCACCTTGATCCAACAATTTGCGGAACATTTCAACACCGGTAACGGTTGTTTTCTGTGTTGGACGCAAACCAACGATTTCGCATTCGTCACCGACTTTGATAACACCGGCTTCGACACGACCCGTCACAACGGTTCCACGACCAGTAATGCTGAACACGTCTTCGATTGGCATCAAGAACGGTTTATCAACCGGACGTTCCGGCATCGGGATGTATTCATCGCACGCCTTTAACAAAGCGTCGATAGATTCTTTACCCAAACCATCGTTTTTGCCTTCCAATGCGGAAACCGCAGAACCACGAATAATTGGCACATTTTCACCGTCAAAGTCATTTGCAGACAACAATTCACGGATTTCCATTTCAACCAATTCCAACAATTCTGCATCGTTTGCCAAATCACATTTGTTAAGGTAAACAACGATTTTCGGAATACCAACCTGACGCGCCAACAAGATATGTTCACGTGTTTGTGGCATCGGACCATCGGTTGCCGCAACGACCAAAATCGCACCGTCCATCTGCGCCGCACCAGTAATCATGTTTTTAACATAATCGGCGTGTCCCGGGCAGTCAACGTGTGCATAGTGACGATTCGCGGTTTCATATTCAACGTGTGCGGTATTAATTGTTATACCACGTGCCTTTTCTTCTGGTGCGCTATCGATTTCATTAACACCTTTTTGTGCATCGGCACCGACACCATAATAGTGCACAATAGCAGCGGTCAATGTCGTTTTACCGTGGTCAACGTGACCAATAGTACCGATATTGACATGCGGTTTGGTTCTTACATACTTTTCTTTTGCCATGGTTTTCTCCTTGGGCTTTGGTTAATTTATTGTTCTTTTATGACATCCGAAATCTGATACTACATCAAAAAAATCAAATGTCTAAACTTTTTTTACTTTGTCAGCTTTTTTATAACCTCATCTGCGACATTTTGCGGGACTTCGTCATAGTGCGACAATTCCATATACGGATTTGCGCGCCCCTGGGACAAAGAACGTAGTGTCTTGACATAGCCGAACAAATTCGCCAGTGGAACATATGCCGAAATCAACTGATTTCCGAACTGAGTTTCGATACCGTTGATTTGTCCACGACGGCTGTTCAAGTCACCGATGATGTCACCGACGTATTCTTCCGGCGTATTACCCGAAAGTTTCATAATCGGTTCCAACAACTTTGGCGCGGCCTTCTTCATCGCATCGCGGACGCAGGCACGTGCCGCAATTCCAAAGCACAACACATTAGAGTCAACTTCATGATATTTACCATCGACCAATGTAGCCTTGAAATCCACAGTCGGATAGCCAATCAGAACACCCGTCTGTTGCGCTATCTTCAATCCTTTTTCAACCCCGGGGATGTATTCTTTTGGAATCGCACCACCTACAATCTTGTTTTCAAATTCGTAACCTTTGCCCGGTTCCAACGGTTCAAATTCGATCTTTACCTGGGCATATTGACCCGAACCACCGGATTGTTTCTTATGCGTATATTCTTCGGTAACCGGTTTACGGAAAGTTTCACGATATGCAATACGCGGTTCACCAACGTTCACATCAACCTTGAACTCACGCAATAAACGATCAACCAAGATTTCCAAATGCAATTCACCGACACCCGCCAAAATCGTTTGTCCAGATTCTTCGTCAACCGAAACGCGGAACGAAGGATCTTCCTTGGCCAACGCCTGAAGCCCCAACGACATTTTTTCAATATCCGCCTTGGTCTTTGGTTCAACCGCAATAGAAATAACCGGTTCCGGAACATGGATATTTTCCAAAATAATCGGGTTATTTTCATCACAAAGTGTATCACCGGTAATTGTTTCCTTCATACCGACCAAAGTGATGATGTCCCCTGCGGATGCTTCTTTGATTTCTTCGCGTTGATTAGAATGCATCAACAACATGCGACCAACACGTTCACGTTTATCGCGATTCGAATTATAGATATATGAACCCGATGTCAATTTACCCGAATAAATACGAATAAACATCAAATTTCCAACGAACGGATCGTTTGCAACCTTAAACGCAAGCGCACTAAACGGTTCCTTTGGGTCCGGATGACGTTCCGCAACGGTTTCTTTGTCCATCTTAGTTCCCTTGATTGCCGGAACATCGAGCGGTGACGGCAAGTAGTCAACAATTGCATCCAACAACGGTTGAACACCCTTGTTTTTAAAAGCCGTTCCACAAAGCACTGGCACAAAATTCTGGGCAATAACACCTTTGCGCAACAATTTTTTCAAAGTATCGTGATCTGGGACCTTACCTTCCATATATTCTTCCATAACGGTATCGTCCAGTGTCACAACTTCTTCAATCAACTTATTGTGCAGTTCTTCTGCCTTGGCCTTTAATTCTTCGGGGATTTCAATAGTAATTGGGTGAGAACCTGTTTCGTCTTCCCAAATTAAACCCTTCATTTCCAAAACATCGACAACGCCTTTAAAATCTGCTTCAGCACCAATCGGAAAATTCAATACCAACGGATTTGCACCCAAACGTTCACGAATCATATCAACACAGCGGAAGAAATTTCCACCAACACGATCCATTTTGTTAATAAAGCAAATACGCGGAACATTGTAACGATCGGCCTGGCGCCACACTGTTTCAGTCTGTGGTTGTACACCCGACACCGATTCGAAAACCGCGACCGCGCCGTCCAAAACACGCAAAGAACGTTCCACTTCCATTGTAAAGTCCACGTGTCCCGGGGTATCAATCAAATTGATACGATGATCACGCCAAA
>JAZLCM010000030.1:0-9894 GCA_045614245.1 Candidatus Enterousia sp. | reverse complement strand
TCAAGAAATTGGGATTACGTAAATAAAATTTGGTCGGCTTTATGCCGACCTTTATAATTTATTTGCAAAAGCATAAAAATATCTTATAATTGCACGCAGCGAGGAAGAAATTGTTCATTTTTGCATTTGAATATAACAAAGAATGCAATAACGAATGATTTTTCTTCGCGGTAAGTTAAAAAAAAATAAATATAACGGAGAAAAATTATGTCAGAAGTGAAATTAAACAACCCTGTTGTGGTTGAAATACCGTATGGTGATACAACACTGAAATTGGAAACGGGTCGCTTGGCTAAACAGGCAAATGGTGCGGTTTTGGCGACGATGGGCGAAACAATGGTCTTGGCAACTGTGTGCGCGGAAAAAACCGCGGTCGAAGGTCAAGATTTTTTCCCACTTACCGTTGATTACCAGGAAAAATTCGCGTCCGCGGGTCGTATTCCGGGGTCGCGTGACCGTCGTGAAGGCAAGGCCAGTATGGGCGAAACTTTGGTTGCGCGTCTTATTGACCGCCCAATTCGTCCGTTGTTCCCAGAAACATTTAAAAATAAAGTCCAAGTTGTGGCGACGGTCTTTTCGTATGACCGTAAAAATCAGCCTGATATTTTGGCGATGATTGCGTCAAGTGCGGCGTTGGCTTTGTCCGGCGTTCCTTTTGCGGGGCCGATTGGTGCGGCGCGTGTTGGGTATAAAAACGGCGAATATCTTTTGAATCCTTCGTCGGACGAAGTTGAAAGTTCCGAAATGGATTTGGTGGTTGCTGCGACCAAAGACGGTGTTTTGATGGTGGAATCTGAAATTGGTGAATTGGACGAAGCGACAACACTTGGCGCTGTAAAGTTTGGTTTCGATGCGCAACAGGTGGTTATCAAGGCAATCAATGATTTGACCGCCAAGGCAGGTAAAGAACGTTGGGCTGTGCCGGAAAAAACACCTGAATATATCGAAATGGAAAAGCGTTTCGAACAATTCGCGCCGGAAATTGAAAAAGCGTTGGGGATAAAGGAAAAATTGACGCGTCTTGAAACATTGGGCAATATCCATGCCGAAGCGAAAACGCTTATTCCAGAAATGTTCCCGGATACAACGGTCGCAACATCTACACTTGAATCGTTTGCAGATGAAATTGTTGAAAATATAACCGCACGCATTATGCGTTCAAACATTTTGGCGGGCAAACCGCGTATCGACGGTCGCGACACAAAAACCGTTCGCCCGATTGAAATTGAACTTGGTATATTGCCACGTGCGCATGGTTCGGCATTGTTCACCCGCGGCGAAACCCAGGCGTTGGTATCACTTACGCTTGGTGGCGGTAAAGATGCGTTGCCGTTGGAAACATTGGACGGTGATGTGGAACGCGAATTTATTTTGAATTATAATTTCCCGGGCTTTTCTGTTGGCGAAGCCAAGGGGTTGCGTGCGCCGGGTCGTCGTGAAATTGGGCATGGAAACTTGGCATGGCGCGCGGTTCATCCAATGGTTCCATCGCGCAAGGATTTCGACTATGTAATTCGTCTTTGTTCGGATATTTTGGAATCAAACGGTTCTTCGTCAATGGCGACAACATGTGGTGCGACATTGGCAATGATGGACGGCGGTGTCCCGATGAAGCGTCCGGTTGCGGGCATTGCGATGGGACTTATCAAAGAAGGTGATGATTACGCCATTTTGACCGATATTTTGGGCGACGAAGACCACCTTGGGGATATGGACTTTAAAGTCACCGGAACCGATCGTGGTATTACCGCGTTGCAAATGGATATTAAAATTACATCTATTACTTTTGAAATCATGGAACGCGCCTTGGCGCAGGCAAAAGACGGTCGTATGCACATACTTGGTAAAATTGTTGCGGCAATCGATAAACCGCGCGACCATGTGTCAAAGTATGCACCGCAACTTTATACCATTACAATAAATCCGGACAAGATTCGTGATGTTATCGGCAAGGGTGGTGTCGTAATCCAAGGTATCACCCGTGACACAAATACTACGATTGATTTGGAAGATGATGGTACGGTGAAAATCCTTGCGGTTACACGACAAGATGCGGATGCAGCAATCGCCAAGATAAAGGAAATTGTTGCAGAACCTGAAGTCGGTGAAATATATCACGGTGTTGTGACCGGAATGAAAGACTTTGGTGTGTTTGTGCGTGTCCTTAACGGATTCGAAGCCATGGTTCATATATCCGAAATCACCGGCAAGCATCTTAATACAATTGAAGATGCACATTTGCACGAAGGTGACGAAGTTTATGTGAAATACCTTGGGGTTGATAAACGTGGTAAAACGCGGTTTTCTATGGTTGGCATTGACCAGAAAACCGGTGAAGAAACCAAGGTTGAAAAAGAAGAAACAACCGAACCAGTTGAAAAAAAGAAAAGAAAATAGTCAAATGGTCCGGTCCATTGACCGGACTTTTATGTAATCAGAGGAAAAACTATGGATTTCGAAGCATTGATGGCCCAAGCGGGCGAATTACAAGCAAAAGTTGCCGCAGCCCAGGAAAAATTGGCGGGAATGCATGTCAAGGGACTTGCCGACGGGGGTGCGTGCATTGTTGATATGTCTGGGAAATACGATGTCAATTCGGTGACAATAAATCCGTCATTGGTGGAACGTGGTGCGTCTGCGATAGAGGCGGCGGTTTTATCCGCAATGCGCGATGCCAAGGCAAAGACGGACACTTTGATTGACGATGTGATGTCAGATGCGACGGCGGGCATGCCATTGCCACAATAAAAACCTGGACAATCATAAAAATATAAACTATGATTGCGCGGAATTGGATGTTTAGCTCAGTTGGCTAGAGCATCTGCTTTACACGCAGAGGGTCAGGGGTTCGAGTCCCTTAACATCCACCACGAAATTTTTTAAGCCTGCACCAAAAGAGTGCGGGCTTTAGACATTATAAATCAATAAACTAAAATCTATAACCCAACCCAAGATTAACGAATATGCCGCTATCCATGTATTCGGCATCAATTTTTGATATTTCGGCCTTTGACATGAAACCATATTGGGCGGTTAAAACACCAAAAATGTTGTTTGAAAAGTTGTGCGTTATCCCAAGCCCCGCATAATATGCGGGAAATTTGACATCCAAATCACCTTGTTTTACAGTAATATAACTTATTCCAAGACTTACGAATGGACTTGTTACTTCTTTTTTTACAAAAGGTATGTTCACGGAAGCGCCAAAAGCACTTATTGTAGAATCAGATTCCGAACCATCTATGAACTTTGTATTGGTGTCGCAATGTGTTATTCCAATTGAGAAACGAAAGCCGTTATCCGAATCGAGCCCGAAAGAAAAAGATGCGTTATCAAAAGGTTTATAATTTATATATGTATGCGATTGCTTTTCTTCAACATCGGCGTGTTTATATGATATTTTTACCTGTTCGTATGATATTAGTGATGTATTTAACCCAATGAAGAAACGTATGTTTTTTGGTACCACCGCGGAACGGGTTGTTTCTGATGAATTGTCTTTGGTATATCTTTGTGTATTGTAATATGAATCATACTTATTATAAGTATCATACTGGCCGGCAAAAGCGACAACAGGCACGCCACACAATAATGACGATAATATTCTTATGTTTATCTTTTTCATGATTTCTCCTTTCCCAAGTTTTTCGTATCCAACTTATAGCAGGAATATATTACTAATGCAATCAAATAAAACACAAGTGTTAATGCACAATTAACACAGTAAACTTACTGTGGATTAAAAAGAACCATTTAAAAAATATTTTTTTACTTTTGTTAAATCAGCATACACTGCGTCAAACACGGTTGCCAACAATTCCGGATTTTCTGTATCCGTTATCATAATCATCGGATTGCCACCCTTGTAGGGGATTTCCATCGGTGCGTCCGGCATAAGTTTAATGGCGCGCGGTGTCGGTTTGACCAGTAATCGATTATCGTAAATTCCGGCAACCACTTTCCCATGATAGTAAATCACAAATTCGCCCATCATCGCGCGATAGTCTATATCGGGCAATCCCGATAATTGTTCCAATACAAATTCCAAGAAATCCTTACTTGAAGCCATAATTTTACTATACCAATCCGTATTGCGAAAGTAAAAGCATATTTTAATGCCACTTATCCCTTGAAATTTGATATGCATTTGCTATGCTTTGCGCAAAGGAAAGATGGTATGGACACCAATTACACGGTTTTAGCGCGCAAATATCGCAGTCAAGATTTTCAATCACTTATCGGTCAAGATGTTTTGGTTAAAACATTGACCACCGCAATTAAAACAGGGCGCATTGCACATGCATATATTTTTACCGGAATTCGCGGAACGGGGAAAACCAGTACTGCGCGTATTTTGGCCAAGGCATTAAATTGTATGTCATCGGACGGTCCAACGGCAACGCCATGCGGAAAGTGTGAAAATTGTCGCGCGATTGCGGCGGGTCAACATATTGATGTTTTGGAAATCGATGCGGCATCACATACTGGCGTTGATAATATGCGCGAAATCTTGGACGCGGCGCAATATCGTCCAACAAACGGCCGGTACAAGGTTTATATAATAGACGAAGTTCATATGCTGTCGTCCAGTGCGTTTAACGCGTTGCTTAAAACACTCGAAGAACCGCCGGCGCATGTTATATTTATTTTAGCGACAACCGAGATACGCAAGGTGCCAGTCACGATTCTTTCACGGTGTCAACGATTTGATTTGGTGCGCGTTCCGGTTGATACATTAAAGCGGCATTTTGCATGGGTCGCGGACCAAGAAAAGGTTGAACTTAGTGACGCGGCAAACGAATTGCTTGCGCGCGCGGCGGACGGTTCGGTTCGTGATGGACTTTCGCTTTTGGACCAGGCGATTGCGCAAACCGGCGGTCATGTCGATGAAAAGTCGGTAATGGATATGTTAAAGCGTGCGGACCGCGGTGTTGTTGTTGACTTTATGCAAACTATTTTGTCGGGAAATGTTGCGGCGGCGCTTGCCAAAACGGACGAGATTTATACAAACGGTGCAGATTTGACAATGTTGCTTACCGATATGATGGAATGGACACATTGGGCGACGCGTATGCATCCCGTTCTGCGCGCCGGCGACAGCAATCATGTCCCATATACCGCGGACCAGCGGGAAAGAATAAATGAAATCAATAAACATGTGTCGTTGAATACTTTGTCCAGAATATGGCAAGTAATGGTTGCGTCTGTTTCTGAAATGGCGGCGGCGACAAATCAAAAACAATGTTTTGATATGCTGGTAATTCGGTTGATGCATGTTGCAGATATGCCGTCTTTGCCGGAAATTTTGAAAAGTGAAAAAACGGATGCTCCGCGTCCCGCGCCGGTTGTTGAAAAACCAAAGAAATTGGAAATCCGTTCGGCGTCTGAACTTGCCGACGCATTAAGTGCGACACGTGAAATGTTGCTTTATTCTTACTTTACAAAGAATATAGAGGTTTCCGATTTTTCCGGCACGCACATATCATACTTTGACCGTGGTAATGATGGCGAATTTCAACAAAAATTGGTGCTGTGGTTAAATGATAAAACCGGTGAAAACTGGATCGTCGAAAGAATTGAAAGGTCGGGGCAAAACCAAACGGTTGGCGAACAAGAACGCGCGTCGGTCGAAGCGGATCCAATGGTTGCGGACGCAATGTCTTTGTTCGAAGGTGCGGAAATCGTCGGTATATCAAAACAATAAAAAAAGCGGGGGGAAAATGAAAACAGAATCGGGTCGTTCACTTATCGAAATTATCGGTGTTTTGGCGATAACCGCGGTCATGACGGCGGGCGCAATCGCAATTTATAATTCTATACGTCATAACCAGAAAAACACGATTGCTGCAGCGACACTGCGTGAAGTTGCCAAAGATATAAACATGTTGATGGGTATGCGCGGTGATTATACCGGCATATCGGTTGACTATTTGGTCAAGGCGGGCGCGTTGCAAACACCGAATCCGCCGGTTGGGCGCGGTTGGACAATTGATGTTGGTATTGATCGTACGACCTTTGTGATAAATCTTTATGGTTTGACACATGGTGAATGTGATTTCTTTGCCACCGCGATGCCGGCATGGGCAACAGATATGTATATAAATGGATACAAGGCCGAAGAAGTCGCAAGTTGTTTTACGGGGACGGAAAACAATATTTCATTTACCGGGATGTAAAAAATGCGCGGATTATATATCGCTTTTTCTTTGATGGCGTTTGTTGCGGGGTGTGTCGCGTATAAAAGTCCCGACCATGCAAGTTGGGGAACATATCTGCGTGGCGCAAGTTTTACCGATATGACCGAAAGCGCACGAATCGCAAAGAAACCGATTTATCAAGGTGCGGGCGGAAAAACCGTTGCCGAAGTTGTGGAACAATCGGCGGGCATGGAATATGGCGATATGGCGCAAAACGAATCGACGATGTATATTGGTTATATGTCGGAACTTGAATCAGCGCTTTATGACGCGTTGCGCAAACCGGGTCTGTCGGTCCAGCGCGCCGGCACAGATGTTCTTGTGATTTTGGTGCGTGATGCGATTATGGAACTGAATGCGCCGGAAATATCGGCGGACGGCGATGATAACTTGGCAACAATTGCAAAGATACTTAAAAAATACAACGCAACATTTGTTGAAATTGCGGGCTATACCGATTCTATGCGTGACACAAATGCGGCACGTGCATTTTCTCTTGATATGGCGGAACGGGTTGCGGTTTATTTGACCCAGCATGGTATAAAAACTTCGCGCATGTTTATCGTTGGACGCGGCGCGGCACGCCCGATTGCCGCCCAAGATGAATGGGGACGACTTACCAATCGTCGTGTCGAAATAAGAATCTGTCCCGTTCGGTAAAAAATAATAAAATTGTCTTTTATTTTTTATTTTTTGTTGTTATAGTCGAACAGTCAACAAAACAAAAGGATGGAAAAAATGATGAAAACAAATAATCAGGTCGGCCAAACGGCGGCAAAAAAATATGTTAAATTCGGTATCGTTGCGGTCATCGTAATCGCGATTGCGGTTGTCGGGTTGTTCGCGGTCAAGGCGTTTTCCAATAAAACAGTCAGTGCGGAAAGTGCGATTGACGGCATTTCGTCAGAGGCTGTAACTGGTGGTGACCTGCGTATGGCGGTAATTCGTATGGACGCAATCCAGGCGGAGGCCAAGGCTTTACAGGATTTGCGCAAACAACGCGAATCGTATGAAGAAAAACTGCGTGATGAATTGACCAAAGAACAAAAAGAATTGGAAAAGGAAAAAGAAGAAATCGAAAAATCCCAAGATGTTCTTTCCCAGGAAGCTTTGCAACGTCGTGTTGTTGAATACCAAGGCAAGGTTACAAAATTGCAACGCGATTTGACTGAACGCGCACAATCTGTGGACGCCGCGTTCCAAAAGGCGTTGGTTGAAATCCAAGAAAAACATCTTGATCCAATTATCGAAGCGATTATCGCAAAGAAAAATTTGTCTTTGGTAATCGATGGTCGTTTTGCGCGTACGGGTTCAAATGTTGAAAACCTTGATATCACGGCGGACGTTATCAACGCGTTGGATAAAAAAGTTTCATCGGTAAAGATGGACACACCAAAAGGTTTCTAATCGCTTAGTGTAAGTGATAAGTGTTAGTGTTAGTGAACCGCCGATTATTCGGCGGTTTTTTGTTGGATGTTCCCCACTGACCATTAACACTGACTACTTCCCACTAATTTCCCTTTTCTTTTATATTTTTTGAATTATAATGGGGGCATGTTGAAAAAAATTAAATCTTTGATGATGCCGCGCGGGGCAAAGATAACCGCCGGCGAATTGGCGGAAATGTTCGGACTTGAATTGCGCGGAAATCCGGGGACGGTCGTATCCGGTGTCGCACCGATTGCAGATGCGCGCGCTGGTCAAATTGCGTTCTATTCCACCGAACAAAACAGTAATGCGTTCAAGATTTTACCCATATCTGTGTTGGAAAACACGCGCGCAAGTGTGATTTTATTGCAACCCGAAATGGCATCGCACGCACCCGCGGGCGCAACACTTTTGGTATGCAACAGTCCGCGCGGTGAAATCGTAAAGATTCTTGGTGTGGTATATCGCGAACCGCCAAGACGCGGTGTATCGGGTGATGCATTTATCGAACGTGGTGTGTTTTTCCGCAACCGGCGCAGTGTTTATGTCGGGCCTTTTGCGACAATCGAAAGTGGCGCGGTTATTGAACCGGATGTAAAGATTTATCCAAATGCCTATATCGGGCGCAATGTGACGATTGGTCGCGGGACGGTTGTCCATTCGGGCGCGCATATTGAAAACGCGACGATTGGTGCGGACTGTGTAATTCATAACGGCGCATCAATTGGCAAGGATGGATTCGGCTATACACGCCAAGACGGCCATAATGTCTTTATTCCGCATGTCGGGCGTGTTGTTATTGGTGACCGCGTTTCGGTGGGTGCAAATTCCTGTATCGACCGCGGCGCGCTTACTGATACAATGGTCGGCGACGGCACGAAAATCGATAACCTGTGCCAAATCGCGCATGGCGTTGTTATTGGTCGTGAATGTTTCTTGGCGGGTGGTGTTGGTATTGCCGGCGGTGTTAAAATCGGTGACCGGGCATTACTTGCCGGACATGTCGGTGTTGCGAACGGGGTCAAAATTGGAAACGATACTGAAATCGGCGCGAACAGCGGGGTTTTCCGCGATGTTCCAGACGGCGGGCGTCATATGGGTTATCCGGCGATGCCGGGAACGGAATTCCTGCGCCACTATGCGTGGGTTAAAAAACACATGAATCAAGACTAGGTCAAAAAGGGGATTGTTATGGTTGATGCAACGGGTATAGAACGCGTAATTCCGCACCGCGGGCATATGCGATTGGTGGACGAAATTCGCGAATTTACGGATAAAACCGCAACCGGTATAAAGTATGTGCGTGATGATGAGTTTTGGTGTGCGGGGCATTTCCCGGCAAAGTCAATCATGCCCGGGGTTTTGATTGTCGAAGCATTGGCGCAAACCGCGTGCTTTACAATCCTGAACGCAATTGGAAACAATGGCGGCAAAGCGTTGGGTTATTTCGTCACAATCGAAAACGCAAAGTTCACACAAATGGTCACACCCGGCGACGTTTTGGAATTAAAGATAGAAGAGGTTGGGGCAAAAATGAAACTGCATAAATTTGTTGGAAACGCATTTGTAAATGGCAAACGCGTAGCGACGGCAACCTTTTCCGCAATGCTTGACAACGAACCAAAGATTTAAGTTTTAAATTTCTACACCAAAGAAAATTCTTGCGCCTTCGCCGATAAAAAATGCGGTGATTGTGACGACAAGGCATATGGTCAGCATTTCAAAAAATCGTGGCCAAAATTTATCGTGGCACAATTTCGATTTTACATAGTTAAAGAAAAATATTACTGATATTGCGACTGTGTACGCCATAAGCAATGCGATAAAAGGATTCGAAATAAACACAAATGGAACAAGTAAAAATCCGGCGGTCATGACATATGTTATGCCCGTCGCAATTCCGCGCAAAATGGCGGCGCGCGAATCACCAATCACTCGGTTAGCAAGGTATTCCGACGCCGTCATCGAAAGCCCCGCCGCAACCGATGCAATGATTCCGGTTAAAACGACAATCGCGTGTTCTGCGGACGCAAAGACCAAACCTGTAATCAACCCCAATGTTGACACCAATGCGTCGTGCATTCCCAAAACCATCGATTGCCAAAGATAAAGTTTACTATCTTGCATATAAAAAATTTACCCCAGTTGCCCGGGGTAAATACACAAGAATCAATTCATATCCTACCATGTTGGTGCATGGTCGCCCTCTTTGATAATCGGGCGTTCGTCTTCCCACACCGAAAGACCGGTTTTAATGTCGGTAAGCGTC
>JAZLCM010000029.1:0-2429 GCA_045614245.1 Candidatus Enterousia sp. | reverse complement strand
CGCAGGTTCATATTTTCACCAATCGTCGCGATTGTCGCCGCAATATCATCGTGAACCGCGGAAAGTGTCGCATCAAAATCACCCGAAAGTTCCAACGCTTTGTTCGCGACATCCGCAACCAACTTTTGGAATTTTTCATTTTTCGCAACAAAGTCAGTTTCCGCGTTCAATTCCACGACACAGCCCATATTGTCACACTTTACAACCGTCACCAAGCCCGAAGCCGCAACACGACCCGCCTTGGACGCCGCCTTGACAATACCCTTTTGGCGCAACCAATCCGCCGCCGCATCAATATCGCCGTTGTTTTCAATCAACGCCTTTTTGCAATCAAGCATCCCCGCAGACGTTTTTTCACGTAATTGTTGAATAAGTTTTGCCGTTACTTCCGCCATTTTTTCCCCCATTTGTTATAAAAGATTGATTTTGTTCCCCGGTCATGCGACCGGGAAACACACATTTATATATTATTTATCGGCTTTTTCCGCCTTGTCCGCCAATTTGCTGCGGCGAACTTCGCGTGCCTCAGATGCCTTGGATTTTTGTTTCATTTCTTTGTCTTTCATTTCATCTTCCAATGCATCGTTCGCATCATCGGTCATTGATGCCTCTACTTTTTTGCCGGCGGCACCGCCAAGACGCTTTTCAATACCGGACAAAATCGCATCCACGCACAAATCGCAATAAAGTTGAATCGCACGCGCCGCGTCATCATTACCCGGCACCGGATAGTCAACCATTTCCGGATTCGCATTCGTATCACAAATCGCAATTGTCGGAATGTCCAGGTTTTTCGCTTCGCGTACCGCGTTCATTTCGCGCGGCACATCAATAACAATCATAACCTGTGGCACACCGTGCATATCCAAAATACCACCAAAGACTTCGCGCAATTTGGCAACCTCCTTGGTCATGACACCAACTTCCTTTTTGGTAAGTCCCAATTTATCGGCATTTTGAATATCCGCCTCCATCTTTTTAAGACGGCGAATAGATTGCGACACAGTTGTCCAGTTGGTAAGCATACCACCCAACCAACGATTATTCACATAAAATTGACCGGTGCGTTCCGCGGCATCTTTGACAATATCTTTGGCCTGGTGCTTGGTCGCAACGAATAAAACCTTGCCCCCGGCGGCGGTAATCGCCTCCAATGCGACCAATGCGCGATGCAAAAGCGGTGCGGTCTTATTCAAATTGATAATGTGAATTTTATCTTTGACCCCATAAACATACGGTGTCATGAGTGGATTCCAACGACGGGTGTGATGTCCAAAATGAACGCCAGCCTCCATCAATTGCTGCATAGAAAATTTTGGCAATGCCATGATTTATCCTTTTATTTCTGTTGTTACCTCGCCACGCTGGAACATAAAAACCGAAAGCCCGGACAGAAATTCCCAATCGTGACTGTGTTCTTCGTACCAACGGCACGTGCCCGCATAATATGACAAAAAAACAAAAAAAGCAAGTATTTTTTCTGCATAAAAAACTTGTGTTTTGATATTTATGCTATAACATATAAATATACACATAGGATTGGGGAAAAACACCGATGACGAAAAAGAATAAAAAGTCTTTTATACGGCGGCTGGGCACCGCGCTTGTTGTCATAATTTCATTGGGCATTGTCGGCGTGGCCGGACTTTATTGGTTTTGGCACCACGATTCCCATATCACAGGATTGGACGTTTATGTGACTACACCAAGACCGGCACATTTTAGTGACGATATGTCTACGGCACTATCCAATAATTTCCCAGAAATAAACAATAACCGCGAAATATCAAAGCCCGGAACGCTGCAAATTTCGTACGATGTTGTGTCGGGGCCCAACAATCCGGCATTTAGGTACGAATTGTCCAACGCAAAAATTGCCGAAAATGTAAAAATTACACCCGCAATCCGCGGAACATGGTCTATGCCTAACCCGCACAGGATAACCTTTACCCCCGAACAAGATTGGCCGGCGGGGACAAAGTTCAATGTAAAAATTGGTAATAAACTTTTTTCAAACGATGTTTTGCCAAACAAGACGAATATATCTTTTAAAACCGAACCCATTGTTGCAACGACCGATGTTTTCAATACCTATGCGACACCGGGAGAAAAAAATTCCGTGACGGGTGTTGCGATAATATCTTTCAATTATCCAATCCAAACGCGCGATTTCGCGGACAAAGTTTCAATGAAACTTGACGGTCGACACATTGATTTTACGGTAAAGTTCGACCGATATATGCGAACGGCAATGATACAAACCACTCCAATTCCGGTCACCGACGAACCACAAACTCTGCGTATGAAACTAAACCGCATAATGGACGCCGACGAAAAGTCACGAACCGAAAAAATTACCGCCAAAACAATTATAAATTCTGCAGATGACTTTTTCAAAATATTGGATGTTTCAACAATAACCGCCGATG
>JAZLCM010000028.1:0-16806 GCA_045614245.1 Candidatus Enterousia sp. | reverse complement strand
CGGGAAAATCGACTTTGTTGCAATGTGTGGGACTTTTGGATAAACCTTCGGGTGGCAGTATTATTGTGTCGGGAACGCCGGTTCATAAAATGAGTGATGAAATGCGGACGATGATACGTCGGCGTAAACTTGGCTTTGTGTACCAACGGCATAATTTATTGTCGGACTTTACTGCGTTAGAAAATGTTATGTTGCCGATGTTGGCGGGGGGTATGTCCGAAGATGCCGCCGTAAATCGTGCAAAGATGTTATTAAAGTCCGCAAATGTTGCGCATCGTGCGTCGCATTTGCCGGGGCAAATGTCCGGTGGTGAACAACAACGGACCGCGGTTGCGCGCGCACTTGCAAATAATCCAGATATATTATTGGCGGACGAACCAACGGGCAGTTTGGATCCGAATCATGCGGTTGCAGTTTTTGAATTATTGCTATCTTTGGTGCGCAAGAATAAAATGGCGATGTTATTTGTTACTCATGATATGTCGCTTGCTAATCGTGCAGACCGATGCATAACAATAAAAAATGGAATAGTTAAATAAAAATAATAAACAAAAAAAGGAGAGAGAAAAATGAAAGACATTAAAAATACAAATTGTGAAAATTGCTATATCTGCAGCCGTCGCCAAAAATTTTGGGCTTGGGTTTTACTTGTTGGTATATTTGGTTGCGGGGTTATGACTGGGCTTTCGCCGGTTGGACATAAACTTGTGAATACGGCGGATTCTGGCGTAAAGGCGGAACAGAAAGAACCAGAGGTCGTTGTAGACCTTTCCGACCCAACACCACAAGAGCCATGCGAGATAAATGAAAAAGTTTTGAAATCTCGGTTGGCGCGGAATATTGATGATCTTGCACCCCAGGCATTTAATCAACATCAGAATAATATGTTGATTTACAGACGCTTGATGGATACGGGTTGTTTGCAAAATCGTGATTATTTTTCTGAAATGGTTGCAAACGAACGCGCGTATATGAACGCACTTACCGGAATCGAGAAGAAGAACAATGGGTCTGTTGAAAGTCCTTGTCGTGAGATTGAAAGTGCGTTAAGTCGTCGTATTATTTCGGGTTGTGATACACATCAATATGTTTCTGAATGTCATTTGAATAATGCAGAGGTTTATTCGAAACTTTCCGAAGATGGTTGCCCGGAAAACGCGGAACAATATCGTAAAAATGCGTTGGATGAATTGGAAATTGCCGACGGTGTTCGTATAAATGCAAGTGATGTGAATCCACGCGAAGTTCGTTCAACAATAAATACTTATAAAAAATTGCAAATGCAAAGCGAAGCGCGCAGGTATTTGAATAAAGTTGAAAAGATGCTTGACCCGGGAATCGATTTTATAATGGAATTGCAAAAAGTTATAGAAGAATAAAAAGGTAATAGATATGAATATAAAGACAATCGGAATTTTCGCAATTGGTGCGGTGTTGGCAATTTCTCCAATGGTTCGTGCAGATGATGAAGTTGACCAAGTTGTAGAGGAAACACCTGAATACACAGATTATGCAGACTATGAAGATTATGAAGTGTTCGAAGATGTTACGGATTTGATTGATGAAGAATTGACCGAACCGGTTGAAGTCGTTATAGAAACAGAACCGGAACCAATCGCGCCAGAACCGGAAGTCGTCGATGTTCCTGCACCGCGTGCGGTTGCCGAAAGATTGTCTTGTGAAGAAATTTCGAATCGGATTGCGGATTTGCGAATCGATGTTAAATCGTATCCAGACTTAAAACCAGATTTGGAATATATGTTGTCGCGCCAACGTAATCAATGCGCACCCCGTGCGGCGCGTCGTCCGGTGCATAATTATAACAATGTGAATCCAATAATGGATGTTGAAGTCCCAACCGTTGAAATTTCTGTGTCGCAACCGGTTGAACCGGAAAAGACGCCCGAAGAAATTGCCGCAGAAGAGGCCGCGTTGGCCGCCGCCGCCCAGGCCAAGATAGAAGAAAACATGGCCAAGGGACTTTGTGGCGATGGTACAAAACCGAATAGATACGGTTGTTGTGAAGGTGAGGTGTTCAAGCAATTGGAACATCTTGATTTCGCGTGTTGCCCAAAAGATGGTGATGGCGATTGTCGCGAACCGTTTAAAAAATAGTTCGACTTATTACAGATAAATTTTGAAACGGTGTGGAAATACACCGTTTTTTATGATATAATTCCGGAAAAAGGAGTTATATATGTCATCAGATGCAAATACAAATGTTTTTGATATTATTCGTTGGGTTTTGTTATTGCCCATGTGGTTGGTGGTTTGGTTCTTTGTTCCGTATGCCTATTACAGGGTTTTTGGTGTCGGTGCAAGTTGGTGGACCGTTATGGTGTTCCCATATACTTTGACGACGATTTTTGAATTTTTTGTGATACGCGCTATGGCGCCATCGCATAAAAATGCCTTTGCAATCATTGCGATTATATGCAGTATTTTGCTTAGTGTATATTTGTTCTATGGCATGTCAAGCATGGCATATTGATGCAACGATAGAGTCGTTTTTTATAAAGACCCGCAAAAAAATGCGGGTTTCTTATATATGAATTATATATAAAAATAGGAATTTTTTACCTGTCTGCACTTTGGTGTTTATACCTATTTTTGTCCGGATTTTTACCGCTTTTTATAAATTGATTGTATATGGTATCCCGTTTTTATATACCTGATACACAAAAACAGTATAAAACAAAGTTCCTAGGAACGGTTTATAATAAAAACGGTCAAAAGGAAAAAGGAGTTTAATATGACACATCAAGATATATGGCAAGCAATCGATAAATTCGCGTGTAGTCACAATATGTCCTGTTCGGGATTGGCAAAATTTTCCGGATTGGATGCAACAACTTTTAATAAAAGCAAACGTTGGTCAAAGTATGGTCAACCAAGATGGCCTTCGACATGCAGTATTGCAAAGATATTAAATTCTACGGGGAAAACTTTGGAAGATTTTATAAAATGTATTCACGAATAAAATTTTGGGTCTTGGCCCAAAATTTTTGTTTACAACGGGCGTTATCTGTATAATATATGGGTATGTCGACATTAAAAACAAAACTGATTTTAGTAAAAGAGTTATTGGCACTTAAAGAGGTCGTTGACAAGGGTAGCATTCAAATTGCCGCCGGTGAAAACGGGATAAAGAATTCTAATTTGTCTCAATTGATTAAAAATTTGGAAGACAGGTTTGGTACGAAACTTATCAATAGGGGCTTTGACGGAAGCCAACCAACAAATTCAACCCAACTTATATACAACGATATTTGCGGCATAGAAGAATTACTTAATAAAATTTCTGAAACCTTTGTGGATTTGGATTCGTTGTCCGGGTCTATGTCTGTGTGGACCGAAGAAGGACTGTTCGGAAGTTTTATTATGAACGATTTGTCTGAATTTTATGCGAAATATCCAAAAATTCGGTTGGAGTTATTGATGCGGAAAGAACCGGATATATCAAATATGGATATTTTGATTATTAAACCAAAGCTGCATCCAAATGTTCATGGAACGGTGCTGTTCAAATTTAAAACGCACCTGAAATTTTATACCAGTAAACAATATCTTGCCGCGCGGGGTGTTCCGAAAAATATAAATGACTTGTTGGAAAACCACGATTTGTGCATGGTTTATCGTTATATGAACTTGCCGGAATGTCAAAGTATTATAAAGCGCGCAAAGCATTTGAATACCACGTCCGATTCGTTGGCGTTGATATATCGGTTGGTGAACGATGGCGATGGCATTACGGTTTTCCCGTCGTGGTTCCACGAAAGCAGCGAAAGTCTTGTTTGTTTACAAGACCTGGATTTTGAATATGAAATGGAAACGCAGTGTGTTTGCAGAACCGAAATCGCCGAATCGCCAAAGGTTCGTGCTTTCGTTGATTTCTTTATAAATTTCTGTAAAGGTCACGACGTTCCGATTGATATTTATTATTGATGGCGAAGCATCACAGATGCAAAGAGTGGTTGTGGTGTGTGGGCGAAACGCGAGTTATTTTAAATTGAATATTGTCCGAAATGTTGTTGTATTTCTAACAAGATGTCTTTTAGGTTATTAATATCGTTTTTTGTCGGTATTGGTTGCTTTTCTTGATTTTTTCCATGACTATAATTGTTCCTTATTTGATTCCAATATTTTACGGTTTGTAGATGTTGTGCTGATAAAATCATATCTAATTCATCTAAATATTTTGGACTATTCGCATTTTGCTTAGCAATTTGGATTATAGAATCTACGATATGTAACAAGTTTGTACATATAGTATTTGAAGATATATCTGGTAGAGTTGTATTGACCCCTATCTGTAGGTTTGAGCGTGTATGTAAAACAAGACTTTGTATACAAAACGCATAATCAGACATTATTTGATTGAGTTTTATGGGGATATCGCAAGAGTATAACTCTTGTGCGTATTTTTTAGGATGGGCTATATAATTTCTAAATTGCTCATATTCCAAAAACAATTCGGCATTATATATAAGACCATGTTCAGTAGATTGGGTATATATTTCAATCTTCTTGTTAGTTTTTGGATAATTGTAATCAGCTACCAGGATTTCAGATAAAAACTGACGTGTTTTTTCTACAAGTTGTATCAATGGGATACTAATGTATTTAACATATTGATTAGTAACATGGTCGTTTACGTTTTTGACATTTCTTTCTTTTAATCTATAAGCCAAAACTGTACCATGTATCACAGATAAAACCATAGTAGTAAAAAATTGATCAAAACTATCGATAATATCCTGAACCTTTAATAAAATATCTTGTGCTGCAGGTAAATTATCTTTCAGATATTTTTCCCATCTTTCTAATTCTTTATGATAAAAAATTGTGATTTCTAGGTATGTTTTTTTTAATTCGGGTTTTTTTGTGGCTTTTTGTTCGTATTCTTTTATCTTTTGTTTATAAAAAGATATAGAAGGTTCACATATAGTAACTGTGTCTTGAGTGTGTTTATACATTTCTGTGATATGGTCATTAAATCGTGTTAATAACATATGGGTTCCAGATAAAAATGTTCTTATAAGAGCGAGATGACTTAGTAATTCTGGCGTAGTTGAAGATACGTTATCAGGATAAACGCTTTCCCAGTCAAGAAATTCAGCCATCTTTTCGGGCTGTTTAAGATTATTAACAGAATATTCAAAGTTTTTTAATTTGATCATCGTTGCATTATAGCATATATTACTAAAATTTTCAATATCCTCTATTTTCGCCCACACACCACAACCATCCGTCTTCGCTTTGCTCCGCCGCGACTTCGCATTGAACGATAATATCAAACGTGGTGGTTTATTATTATAAATCTAACCTTTTTACCAGTTCGAATGTAAAATTGCTAATGTATCTAGTTCGAAAGTGCTAGTAAGAACATAAAATTTCAAGAACAGACTTTCCAACTCATGAAGATATTGGAAAATATAGGGATAGAAGTCTCTGGAATTCGCACGAGACCTTGATAAACAATAACCAACCGCAGGACAAAAACTCTATTAAAAATATCCGTTTTTGCGCGGTTGCTAATTGTTCATCTGCGTATTGGTGCTGCGCCCTGTAGGCTCGCACCGATCCGTGCGCGAACAAAAATTAAACCAGCAAAAATGCCGGTTGAATTTTTGGTTGGGGCGCACGGATTCGAACCATGATAAAGAGAACCAAAATCTCTTGTCCTACCATTAGACGACACCCCAAAGACAGTGTGGATTATAGCCTTTTTTCGTCCTTTTGCAATAATAAAATGCTTTTTTCGATTTTTAGGACTTGATTTTATGATTATTAAAAATTATAATAATTGGCAGTTTTAATAATACAGGGGGTAAAAATGGCGCGTAAAGAACTGGCTTCGTTGGTTTGGAAAAATATATTGTCGTTTGCGAAATTGTCCGAACGCATAAACCGCAGTCAAATGTCTTTTAGTGATTATTCACGGACACAAATGCAATTACTGATTCGTTTATACCTTGGGGGGCGGGTGCGTTTAAAGGATTTGGCGGCGCGTGAGTTTGTACCGGCACCGAATTTATGTACGGCTTTTCGTAAAATGGAACGCGATGGATTGGTGTTGCGGGCGGTTGATGAAGAAGACCGTCGAAATACTTGGTATTCCGTTACGGAATATGGTGCACAGGTCGCAAATGAAATTATCGAAATGCTTCACAATGCAATTTGTGAGATGTTTAAAGATATTGATAAAAAAGATGAAGAAGAACTGGTGCGTTCATTCAAATCTATGAATGAAATTTTGATAAGGATGGAGTCGAAAAATGCGTAAAATTTTTGGTTTTATTTTTGTGCTATACGCCGGATTCTGCTGTATAGACGGTTTTGCAATAGATTTGTCTTTGAATGATGCGGTGCAAAAAATTGTTGCAGAATCAAATGATTTAAAAAAGGCGGATGCCAATGTCAAAAAGGCGCAGGCTTCATTAGATGCGGTCAATGCGAATCGTTGGTTTAATATCGAAGGAACGGCGACATATATGAACCTTATCAATGTTGAAAAGCCGTTTGATTCATTCAATGTGGAATTGCCACCGGAAATTGGTGGACTTGTTCCGCAACTTGCCGGAATGGAACACATAGAAGTGCCGGATAATATCTTTATGGCGGGTGTTACGGTGACACAGCCGATTTATACATTTGGAAAAATTGGTAATGCGGTTGATAGTGTAAGAAATGCTATAAAGATGACTGAATATAGCAAGGAAATGGTTGAACGCGAAGTGCGCTATGCCGCGGTGGATTTGTATTGGACCGCGAAAATGACCGATAAAGTTGTCGAAATTGCGCGTAAAAACCTTGGTGATGCGGTGTCGTCAAAAAAACAATTGACCGGTGCAGGGCGCGCAAATCGTGGAAATTTGGTTAAAATTGAATCCGATATCGCAACCAAAGAAATCAACCTTTCGGTTGCAGAATTTAATCGTGATACCGCGCATCGTATGTTAAAAATTCTTGCGGGGGTGGATGTTGATGAACCGTTAAACCTGACCGATGAATTCCCCGACAGTTTTCCGGAAATCGAAGATAAAAAATTGTCCGATACGCCGGAATGGCAGCTTTTGGATCAACAAGTAAAGATGTATGAAGCCAAGGCATCGGCACAGCGGGCGAACGGGTATCCGACACTTGCGGCGGTTGGTTCGTATAATTATGTGACGATGGATAAAGATTTTAAAACTATGTTTAATAGTGACGCTTCCCAATCCGCTTATTTGGGGCTTGCGTTGAAAGTGCCGATTTTTAGTGGTGGGCTGAATAGGGCGAACGCTACGGTTGAAGTGATGAACGCCGAAGTGGCGCGACAAGATTTGGACAAGTCTAAAAAAATTACGGCGGAAAAATATGATAATGCGATAAAGCAATATAATCTTTTGCGTGGGAATTTAAAAGACTTGGTCAATGCGCGGGACTTGGCCGCCAAGGCATACGGTTTTTCGCGTGACAGGTTTGCCGCGGGTCAAACTTCGGCGGTAGAATTGGCGGATGTGTCCGCGGGGTTATATCAATTGGAAATAGCCGTCGTGAATGCAAAATACAAAATTTTAATGTCTGTGGAATCGCTTAAGAAATTGGGTGAATAGAAATGAAAATATTTGGCAAGAAAATCAATGATAAAAAAATGAAAAAAACTGTCTATACGGCGGTTTTAGCCATATTGGCACTTTGGTTTGTTTATCGTTTTGTTATGGTTGCGATTGAATCGCGTATGGTTGTTTTTAATCCTGTGCGTGATATGGCGCAAAATGGAATTGTTGTTGATACGATAACTGTTCAACAAAAAACGGGCGTTATTAAAACACCGCTTTCGGTTGAAGATAATCGCGCATATGTTTCGGATGTTCATCGTCGTATATTAAAGGTCGGTCAGAAAATTGGTGACGGAACAATAGTTGCGGTTGCAAATCAATTAGATTTTGATACCGGAATGTATGTTGTTAAAACCAAAAATGTCAGTGATGGTGTTGCGTATGCAGAATCGGAATGCAACGGATATTTCATTCCGGCGTATGCGGTGCGCGATGGCAAAGTAATGCGTGCAGAATCCGGTGTGTCGACGGTTGTGTCGGTGGATGTTGTGGCAAGCGATTCTGATTATTCTTGTGTCTCAAAAGGTGTCAATGACGGGGACGAGATTATATTGTCCAAGGTTGATGCCGGTCAAAAAGTAAAATAACAGGGGTGCGAAAATGTTAAAATTCTTTGTAAAAAGACCGGTTACAACAGTTATGTTTGTGTTGCTATGGGTCGTGTTGGGTATGGTTGCATTTCCAAAAATGAATGTAGAACGCACGCCTGCGTTGGATTTTCCAATGGTGACGGCGACTTTTGTGTATCCGGGGGCAGCGCCGGTTGAAATAGAATCCCAGGTTATTAAAAAAGCCGAAGACGCAATTTCCCAAGTGCCGGAACTTAAAAAAATTACTTCCCAGGCGTTTGAAAATGGCGGCTATGTGATGGCGGAATTTAACCTTGGGGTAAATGTGAATGACAAGGCGAGTGAGGTTAAATCAAAGATTGATGCACTCGCTTCGGAATTTCCATCCGATTTAAAACAGCCCGTTATTGAAAAGTTGAATCCGTTGCAAACTTCGGTTGTTGATATAGTGCTTTATGGGGCTTCTTTGCGCGATTTGCAAGAGTATGCAGATAATACACTTGCCAATAAAATCACATCTATAAACGGTGTCGCAAGTGTGTCCGTATTCGGTGGTGAAAAGCGTGCAATTCGGGTTGCAATGAATCCAGAAACTATGGCGGCATATGGTGTGACAATTATGGATGTTGTTGCCGCGATGGGTGCAAATAATATAAATGTTCCGGGCGGAAAAATAGAGGTTGGGGCGGATTCTTCAAATGTTCGTTTCATTGGGGAATTTGAATCTGTGGATGCAATAAAAGATTTGCATATAACAACCGCCGAAGGACAACGGTTCAAACTTTCTGATATTGCAAGTGTGACCGATTCGGCGCGTGATATTGATACAGGTGCGCGGTTTAATGGTTCGGATGTTGTTATTGCTTCGGTTATAAAGGCGTCTGATGGTAATGCAATAAAAGTGTCGCGTGCGCTGAATAAAAAATTGCCCGAATTTAATGTGGATTTGAATGCGCGTTTTCCGGGTGCAAAGATGGAGATAATTTCTGATTCATCTATTGTTATTTCAAATGAAACATCGGGAACAATATCCGGAATTTTAATCGGGGTTATATTTACAGTTTTAGTATTGTTGGCGTTTACAAAAAATTGGCGATCAACAATTGTTGCGGGGGTCGTGATACCGGCATCTTTGATTGCAGGATTGTTCTTTGTTGATGCAAGTGGATTTACGATAAATGCGATGACATTGTTGGCGTATTCTTCGGCACTTGGGACATTGGTGTCGAATGCTATTATTCTTATTGAATCGGCGTTGCAAGAAATGCGAAAGGGCAAGACGGTTGAAAACGCGGCAATTGATGGAACAAAAAATGTTGCGGTGTCCGTTTTGGCGGGTGTTGGAACAAATGTTGTCGTGTTTTTACCACTTGCGTTCATGGGTGGAATTGCCGGTAAATTTATGACGCAGTTCGGTATGACGGTTGTGTACCTTACATTATTATCGTTGGTGTTTTCGTTTACACTAACGCCGATGATGATCGCAAAGATTTTGCGTATTACGCATGAAAAACATGTGTCGGTAAACATGAATAAAAAATCACTAATGCAGAAATGGTTTGCGTATCAATATAAACATTCTGGGCGTGTAATTTTATTCGCGTTTCTTGCGTTGGTTGCAAGTTCGATGCTGATGCGTTTTACGGGGAATGAATTTAGTCCATCAACCGATGCAAATGAAATAAACATTACTGCGCGTGCGCCAATGGGTGCAACATATGAAAAATCGCAGGCGATCGCCAAAGATATTGAAAATGTTTTATCGGAATTTCCCGAAGTTCAATCATCATCGGTAAAGATAGGCGAACGCGGTTTACAAAATATTGCTGTTAAAATTAAATTGGTCGATAAAGGGCGGCGTCGGCACAGTGATAAAAGAATTGCGCGTGATATGTTGCCGGAACTTGCAAAGATTCCAGATGTAGAAATTCAAATTCGTGCGGGTGAAGGGGTGTCTTCATCAATAACATCGGATATAGTTTTGAACATATATGGCGATGACGATGCAAAACGGCAAGAATACGCGATGCGTGCATTGGACGCGATAAATAATATCCCCGAAGTGCAAACGGCGGTTTTCGCACAACAAACGCCGGGTAATGAAATGAAGTTTATACCGAATGCGGAAAAAATGGATTTTTGGGGAATAAAAAATTCTTATGCTGGGACAGCATTGCGAACGGCACTTTACGGGAATGACACATACAAATACAAAGAAAATGGCGAAGAATATCCAATCGTTTTGGAATTTGCGCGACCGTTCAAGAATACTAATATGTTTGACAATGTGTTGGTCAATTCACAAAAAGGTATGGTTGCTTTGTCACAAATTGGTACGATAAAGACCGAACCAGCCACACCGAATATATATCGTTTGGATAAAAGCCGTATTACCGAAATCGATATAAATATCGGAAAGTCAACCAGTGGCCCCGTGCAATCAAAAATAGTTTCGGAATTAAATAAAATTGATTGGGAACGGGGATATAAATATTCTTTTGGTGGCATGGCGGAAATCCAAGATGAAACAACCGGTGAAATAGGAACGGCATTTATGCTTGCCACGATTTTGACATTTATGTTGTTGGCGGCGATTTTGAATTCTTTGATTCACCCGCTTACCATTGCAACATCAATTATCACAAGTTTCGCAGGCGTGTTTATATTATTGTTCTTGTCGGGTGCTTCAACAAATGTTGGTGCGATGCTTGCGTTCGTTATGCTGGTCGGTTTGGTTGTGAACAATAACATTTTGGTGTTGGAACCAACGATAAATAAAATAGCCAAAGGTGAAAACGCCAAGGTCGCATTGTGGACGGAACTGAATAATAAAAAGAATATGGTGCTTATGACATCTATTGCGGTTATGGCGGGTATGTTGCCGCAATTGTGGAGTGCCGATGGTATGAAGCGCGCAATGGCGGCGGTTATGATTGGTGGTATGTTGGCATCACTGATATGGACATTTACATTAACGCCGGCGTTGTTCTTTGCGATGGAAAGATTCCGCCAAAGGTTGAAAAAAGGAATAATAAAATGCAAGAAATAAGATTTTGTAAACCGGAAGGTGAATATTGGTTTCTTTCTCCTTTGGCGGCGTTTCCAATAGAAATGTCGGTTGACGAAAAGACTTATATTTTTCCGACGGTTGAACATTATTACCAAGCAATGAAATTTTATGCAACGGATCCGCGGTTTGAAATAATTTTGAATTTAAAAGATCCAGACGCGGCGCGTTTGCTTACCAAGACGTCGGAATACAAAGTAAATCGGCGTGCGGATTTTGATAAAAATAAATTCGATATTATGGAACGGGGCTTGCGTGCAAAGTTTATGCAAAATCCAGATGCGGCGGAAATGTTAAGGGCTACCGGTGATGCGATTCTAATTAAATCTTGTCCGGTGTGTTATAAGTGTGGATTTGGTGAGGGCAGTGGTGAAAATCGTATAGGAAAAGTTTTAATGCAAATACGTGCAGAACTTTAAAAATAGAAAGAACAAATAAAAAACGGGGCTTTTGCCCCGTTTTCTAACGTGCGACGGCACCGCACAATTTGTCGTGATGTTTATAATTTTGCAATTTGAATCCATTTGCCGCATTCCATGCAAGCATACCTTTCCAATTTTCATCCGGTATTTCAACGGTTGGTAATTGATATGGTGCGCGTTTGATTTGTTCACGCATTTGTGGAATGTGATTTTCATAAATATGCGCATCGTGCAATTCGCCTTTTAGTATGCCTGGTTTTAATCCGGCCTCTTTGGCATATAGCATAAGCAATAAAGCATATGACGCAATGTTATATGGTACGCCAAGGAACATGTCGCATGAACGCTGGGTCCAAATAAGATTCAACCGGTTTCCATCAACCAATAAATTGTGCATTATATGGCAGGGTGGTAACGCCATTTTATCCATAACCGTTGGATTCCATGCACTGACGATAATCCGACGATTGTTAGGGTCTGTTTTAAGTGTATTGATTGCGGACGCAACCTGGTCATAGCCCGGGTTTGCAAGGTCAAAATTATCGGTTGGATCTTTATCAATGCGTGCCGGTTCAAATTGATATCCCCCACCAAAATGCCGCCATTGAAAACCGTAAACCGGCCCCAGGTCGCGTTCATCGGCCATACATTTATTCTTTATTTGTGTTTTTTCTTCTTCACTTGGATTGCGACCAAAGTATTCTGGAAATTCCACAATTGTTTCATTATACACAGGTTGCCATTTGGGTGCACTTGCCCATTCGTCCCATATTGTACACTTGCGGTCCTGAAGCCATTTTTTATCAGTGATTCCCTTTATAAAGAATTCAAGTTCTGTCGCAATGTTTTTAAGTCCCATTTTTTTTGTTGTTAATAATGGGAATCCCATATCCATATCATGAACAAATATCGCGCCCGCCGGATTGCGCAGAGTCTTGATACCTGTGCGATTGTCAGAAAGATTTGTTTTGGTGTCCAAAATTTCTTGGCAAATATCTAAATATGCTTTCATTCCTTTTCCTTTTAGTTATGTTGACAATCGTATATTATTGTGTGTAATAGAAAAAAGCAAGCAGAAATATGGGGGCTTGCAAAGGATATGTGAGGCGGGTATAATTCGTTAAAAGGCTTTTTAAATGTTAAAACCGGTTGATGTTGTATTGTTTGATTTTGATGGGACTTTGTCTTGGCCCGATTCAAATGTGGCGTTTGCGCGGTATTGTTTGCGCCACAGTGTTCGACCTTGGTTGTTCTTGCCGATGTTTGGTGTGTGTGCGGTTGCGCGGCTGTTTAATCGGCGTGGGTGTTGGTGGCGTGAACATATACGCCGCTTTTTGACACCGAACATGATAAAAAGGCATGTGCCGGGTTTTGTGCGTGAACATATTCGTAACCGATTCGGTTGGGCGGCGGAACGTGTCGCAACTGAACGCGCCAAGGGAAATAAAGTTTTATTGATATCTGCAACGCCGGAATATTTGCTTTCGCATTTGGTGCGTGATATGGAATTCGATGCGATTATTGGCTCTCGCGTTGAACCGAATCGCCCGTGGAAATATAAAGTATGCTGTTGGGGTGAAAACAAAGTTATTGCGATGGACGAATGGGCGAAAAAGAATAAACTGATTCCACATGTGGTTCGGGCGTATTCGGACAGTAAAACCGATTTGCCGATGATGAGCCTTGCCGATGAACAAATATGGATAAATCCCAAAACCGGAATGCCAAGGAAGCGGTAGTTATCAGTGTTAGTGTGGGCGCAAAAGCGCCCGTTTTTGTGTCCATACTAATCACTATTTATCAAAATCCAGTTCTTTGATTTTTTCGGCGCGGGGTGTGATTTTGTTTATTGATGTTTGCAGTTGTTCTATGTCGGTTTGTGCCTGGGTAAAATGCTGAGAAACTTTGCCGGCGCGGTCCGCAAGGCGCGAAAGGTCGGTCAGCAACATATCAAGTTCCGCCTTGATTTTTCCGGCAACGCGTTTGATTTTTATGTCCGAAAGTACCGCGCGAATCGTATTCAGTGTCGCCCACAATGTTGCCGGGGACACAATGAAAACCTTTTTGCGGGCGGCGTATTCTATGGTACCCGGAAATTCGCGGTGCAATGTTTCGAATATAGATTCCGACGCTATGAACATCATTGCGACCTCTGCCGTTTTGCCGGGGATAATGTATTTTTCCGAAATCGCATCAATGTGCTTTCGTACGTCCAATTCAAATTGCTTGCGATAAAGTTCCGGGTTGTCGCCGTTTTGCATATGGTTGTACGATTCCAATGGAAATTTGCTGTCGATAATCATGTCGCCTGGCGGATAGGGCAGGCGGATAATGCAATCTGGTCGAACGCCTGTATCAAGGACGCTTTGAAACGCATATGTTTCGGGTGGCATAATGTCGGCGATTAAATCCGCGAGTTGTCGTTCGCCGAATGTACCACGTGCCTGTTTGTTCCCCATAAGGATGTTTTTGAAATTCGCGATGTCCGAACTGATGTTTTTAAGTTCAATTGCATTCTGCGAAAGCGCCCCAAGCCGTTCCGAAAGCCGTTCGCGCAGGCGGGCGTTGTCTTCGCGCAATGCGGACATGTCCGTTGTCGCCGGACGCATCAAAAGCGCACCCAGCATGATGATTATTACACCGCACATCGCAATCAAAATATAAGTTGTCATTTGGAATTCCTTTGCTATCATTTTTATTATAAAAGGATTCGCGTATGTTGCAAATGAAACTTTGTGGCGATTTGGTTTTGCGGGAAAAATGTAGCCCGGTGGATGATATTACCCCTGAAATTTTGCGAAATATGGACGAAATGGTCAAAATGATGGAGACGCAAAATGGTGTCGGTCTTGCCGCGCCCCAGGTTGGTGTTTTAAAGCGGTTCTTGGTCATGATGGTTCCAGATACTGGGAAAGTTTTTAAAATGATAAATCCGGTGATTTTGTCGCGCAGTGATGAAACCGTTGTAATGGAAGAAGGTTGTCTTTCGGTTCTTGGGCCCGATGGATTGCCGGTTTATGCCAATGTAGCGCGGCCGGCGGCGGTTACGGTGCAATGGACGGACGAACGCGGAAAATTGAATACCGCCGATATGTCCGGGTTACCTGCGCGAATTGTGCAACATGAAACCGACCACTTGGATGGAATTTTGTTTGTTGATTATCTGTCGCCGGTAAAGCGGGAAATGGTTATGCATAAGGTAAGGCGACGGAAATGAATGTAGTTCTGATGGGGACACCCGATTTTGTTGTGCCGATATTTGATGCGATTGCGACGCGTCATAATGTCTTGGCGGTTTTTACGCGTGCGCCAAAGCCGGTTGGGCGAAAACATGTTATAACAAAATCGCCTGTGCATGTGTGGGCGGAATCGCGCGGGATACCCGTTTATCACAAACCCGGTGAGTATAACTTTACGCCCGATATGGTTTTTGTTGCGGCATATGGTGCGATTTTACGGGACAATGTCTTGCTGTCTGCGCCATGTGTAAATCTGCACCCAAGTTTGTTGCCGCGCTATCGTGGACCGTCGCCGATTATTACCGCAATCAAAAATGGCGATACCGAAAGTGGCGTATGTTTGATGAATATGACAAACGAACTTGATGCGGGCGATATTTTAATGTGCCGTAAATTTGATATTGATGTTGATGATACGGCGGATACGGTTGAAGAAAAAGTTTCAAAAATCGGTGCCGATATGATTTTGGAATATATGGAAAATCCAAAAAAATATCCGCCAAAAGCGCAAAGCGGTAAAATTGTCTATACGGCGAAAACCGGCGTATACGACGAAATTATCGATTGGAAGAAAAGCGCAAAAGAAATACATAACTTGGTGCGTGCGTTGGGTGGGGGGCGGACAAAAATAAATGGTATTGATATCAAGATTTTGAAAACAAAAATGAACGGTGATAAACTTGAAATCATTACGATTCAACCGGCGGGAAAAAAGCCGATGGATTGGAAAAGTTTTGTAAACGGCCTGCGTGGTGCAGAAATAGAATTCGGAAAATAGTTGATGACACGATACAAAGTTATTCTTGAATATGATGGAACGGATTTGATTGGGTGGCAAGAAAACCGCCAAGGTCCGTCTGTGCAATCTTTATTAAAGGGTGCAATTGAAAAGTTTTGTGGTGCGCGGCCGGATGTTATTGGGGCGGGGCGGACGGATGCCGGTGTGCATGCGGTCGCGATGTGTGCGCACTTTGATTTGGAATCTGCGCCGGATGCGAATATGGTTATGCGGGCGTTGAATTTTTACCTTAGTGATGCACCTGTTTCGGTATTGGATTGTGCCGTAGTTCCCGATGATTTTAATGCGCGTTTTTCGTGCATTATGCGACACTATAAATATATTGTGCTGAACAGGTCTGCGCCGGCGGTGTTGGATAAAAATCGCGTGTGGTGGGTGCCAAAGAAATTAGATGTTGAAAAAATGCGGACCGCCGCCGAACAGTTGGTCGGTGAACATGATTTTACATCGTTTCGTGCGTCACAGTGTCAGGCGAAGAGTCCAATAAAAACCCTTGATTCTTGCCGTATAGAGCAAAATGGTGATTTGATAATATTTGAATTTTCGGCGCGGTCTTTTTTACATCACCAGGTTCGAAATATGGTTGGAACATTGGTCGAAATTGGACTTGGGGCGGAATATGATATAGATGAAGTTTTTGCGGCGCGTGACCGGTCGGCGGCGGGTGCAACGGCACCGGCGGCGGGTCTTTATTTTATTCGTGCCGATTATGCCACCACCGATTAGACGGTATTTTAACCATGCGTCCGGATTCATAAATTACACCGCCATTTGTAATAATTTTGTCTTTGCATTTTTCAGAATCTATATCAAAATATGACGCAATATATTTAACGCGTGGGTTATCACAAAGATTCGAAAAATTTTTAGAAATTGATACGAAATTTTTGAAATAAACTATATCAAAATCTTTTTGTGAAATCGTGTATACGCCAGAATCTGCCGTAAAGCGCAAATTTTCTGTGCCGGTTTGTTCACCGTTGTTTTTCTTCCAATTATCAAATGCAAAATAATTTCCGCTGTCGTGTGATTTGTTAAACTGTAATTTTCCATTGATTCGTGTGGCGATAAGTTTTCGATCATTGCTTATATAGAAAACGGGTTTC
>JAZLCM010000027.1:0-4988 GCA_045614245.1 Candidatus Enterousia sp. | reverse complement strand
AAGGAAAAACTTGATCGGACCGCGAAGAAATACGCCGATGAAAAAGATTTGCTTGATAAATTATTGCGGCGGCGGTCGGCACAAAATGAAAAACTGCGTGGCGAGCATATGGCGTTACAGAAAAAGTTGCGCGAATTGTCGGCGCGCGCAAAGACTATATCGGAATTGTCCGCCGGCGTGGGGAGTTCAGAAATGTCCGAAGATGCAAGGTTTTCAGTTCGTAAATTAAACTTGCCGGTGCGTGGGCGAATTGTTGTTCGATTTGGTGAAAAGACCGCACTGGGGTTAAAGTCCGACGGTTGGCGAATTCGGACGCGGTCGGATGCTCTGGTTGCGGCGCCCGCCGATGGGGTCGTAAAGTTCGCCGATGGGTTCAAAGGCTTTGGGCGTGTTATAATCATTTCGCATAAAAACGGATATAATACGGTGATGACGAACCTTGGGAACATTGATGTTGTTGTAGGCCAAGAAGTTTTGGGTGGTGAACCCGTGGGGCGTATGAATCCTGATAAGCCTGAAATGTATTTAGAGGTGCGCCGTGGCAACAAAGCCGTTGACCCCGCAAGAATTTTCAAAGAAGAATAATTAAATTCAAAATCGTGTTGCGGACACGATTTTTTTGTTATAAACTGTCGCCGAAAAAAGGATTTATCTATGTTGAAAAAAATTTTAGTCTTATTTGTTTTGTGCGTGCCGGTTGTTGTGTTTGCCGCGCCCGAAAAGAAAAAAGAACCTATCGTTCACATGACCGATGAAGAAATTTATGCCGAACTGAAAAAGCTTGCCATGGTGTTTGAGGTTTCGCGTGAAAACTTTGTTGAAGAAGCCGATGAACGCAAGATGCTTGAAGGGGCAATGAACGGCATGTTGGAGGCATTGGATCCGCATTCGTCGTATCTGTCCAAGGATGATTTCAAAGACTTTAATGATAAATCCAGTGGTTCTTTTGGGGGACTGGGGATTCAAATTACTTCCGACCGTGGCGCGGTGCGTGTGATTTCGCCGATTGATGATACGCCGGCGGCCAAGGCGGGAATCAAGGCGGGCGATTATATCACGCATATTGATGATGAGCCTGTGTTCGATTTGACTTTGAACCAGGCGGTTAAAAAAATGAAGGGCAAACCAGGAACCAAGGTGAAACTGACCGTTGTGTCGGGGATGGAGGAACCGAAAACTATGACGCTAAAGCGTGCGATTATCAAGGTGCAATCTGTAAAGTTTAGTGAAAAGACTTTGGCGGAGCCAGACGAAGATACGCCAAAGGTTGGCTATATCCGTATTTCGGATTTTGGTGCGACGACCGCCAAGGATCTGCGCGACGCAATAGCGAAACTTGAAAAGAAAGATGTTGCGGGCTATGTTTTGGATGTTCGCAATAATCCGGGCGGATATTTGATGGCGGCGATCGATGTGTCGGATGCTTTTTTGGATGGTGGTGAAATTGTGTCCACACGCGGGAAAAACAAAACGGATATAGAACGCAGTTTTGCAACCCCCGGTGATTTAACAAATGGCAAGCCTTTGGTCGTTCTTATCAATCATGGGTCGGCGTCGGCGTCGGAGATTGTCGCTGGTGCAATTCAAGATAACGGTCGTGGCGTAATTATGGGTTCGCAGAGTTTCGGCAAGGGCAGTGTGCAACAGCAAAAACCCCTTGGTGACGGAACAGCGATTCATGTGACGATTGCTCGTTATTATACGCCCAGTGGTCGTTCAATCCAAAATACTGGAATCACACGGGATGTCGAGGTTTTGCAAAGCAAGGTCGAAAAGATAGAAAAGCGCGAAAGCGCGTATTCCGAAGCATCTTTCCGTAATTCTCTTAAAAATGAAGAGGCGGAAAAGAAAGCCAAGAAAAAATCAGAAGATACAAAGTCAAAAGATGACCTGGACGATGATAAAGATTTGACCGACGAAGAAAAAGATGCGCGGGATTATCAGTTGCAACGCGGTATGGAAATGGTTATAGCATTGTCCAAAATGGCGGAACATGCCAAAAGTGCCGCCGAACCAAAGCCCGATGATAAAGATGCGGACGACGGCGAAAAGTCGGATAAAAAATAAATAAAATGTCCCGCATGAAATTGTCATGCGGGATTTTTATAATAATGGTAACTATGTGGTATTTTTATTTCTTTTTGCCTGTCTTGCTTGGTGATTTTTTGAATTCGTGATACAGTGCCATTATGCACGCATAGCCGATTAATGCGGACAGTGCAGTGATAACACCACTGATTAGACCGTCGGCAAATATTGCAAACAATATAATTGACAAGACCAATACAATCGTATATCCCAAATTTTTTACCAATGTGGATAAAATTTTTTCAAGTGTTTCCATATTTATTTCCTTTTGTTATACACGCTATATTATACCACATTTTTGGATTTTTTGATAGTAAAAAAAAACGCCGTTTGGCGTTTTTTTATAAGTTTGATTATAAAATTATCTGACCCCCCAGATATGAATTTTGGGGAATTGGTCCGAACGAAGAATTTGGTGTGACATAGATGTTGCCGGTGATTGTAAAACGGCCACAAAAATGCAACATATTTAAATCGCGCAGAAATAAATTACCTTCGATTTTTATATCACATGGCAATACATATTTGTACATGTGTTGCAAATAAAGATTCCCGCGAATATGTGCGCCGTTTTTCAATACGATCGCTTCTTCGCGTGATTCGATGATGACATCGCCGTATATTTTCCCATCACCACCGGCGCGCAAAGTCGGGTCATTCGATGGTTCGGTTGGAACGACATTTATTGTTGTTTCCATGTTTCCATCTTTATCGCGTGCAATCGGCAAAGTTTTTTGGTTTATGGTTTTCTTTTGTGTTGTGATGCGACCGTTCTTGGTCGTTTCGATTGTAACAACTTTTTCTTTTGCAACGACAATAGGCGCTTTGTTGCAACGCGTGACATTTAGTATCAACATAGAAAACAATACTATTATCGCAACAAGCAATGCAAGGTTTATAAGTCCAATTAAATTTATTCCGCAAAGCCATTTCCATACTTTTTTAGCGACGAAAACGATTCCGTCCCAAATCCAAGAGCAAACGGCACAAATCGTGTCAAAACCCCAGCGCAATGCGTGTGCAATCATACGGAAAGGAAACAGTATCGCACGTTCGGATTCCGTTTCGGTTTGTTCAATGCGTGCATCGGCGGCAAGGCGTTCTTTTTCGCGACGCGCGCGCTTATCGGCAAGTTTCATTTTTAATTTTTTGAACATATTGTGTCCTTTGGGTTATATGTTTTGTTATAAATATAGTATAAAAAATTCTTTTGTCAATGTGTTTTTGTCAATTTTGACTAAGGTTTATATTTGTGGTATAATTGTACGATGCGCGCAATATTCTTGTTTTTTTTATTGTGTTCTTGTGGTGCCACTTGGCATCCGTCTGCGGATTTTGACTTGGTCCCGGTCAAGGCGGGCAAGTTCGACATTGCGACCTATCAAAAGATTACCGATTCGCGCGCGCCGGTGCATATCTATATCGAAGGTGACGGTCACGCGTTTGACGCGTATGGAATGCCGACCGATGATCCGACGCCGCGTGGGGTGCTGGTGCGGGATTTGGCTATGCGGGACAGGGCGGAAAATGTCGTCTATGTTGCGCGCCCGTGTCAGTTTATTATGTCGCCGGCATGTTCGGAAAAATATTGGACTGATGGGCGGTTTTCGGTGCAGGTTGTTAATGCTATGTCGAACGTGGTGACCAAAGTTTCCGCCGGTCGGTCGGTTGTATTGGTCGGCTATTCGGGTGGTGCGATGGTTAGCGGGTTGGTCATAAAGCGTAATCCAAAATTGCGGGTCAAAAAATGGATTACGATTGCGGGCGTGTTAAATCATCGTGATTGGACGGAATATTTTGGGGACACGGCGTTGCAAAAGTCTTTGAATTTGTCGCGTTTGCCAAAAGTGCGTGCGTTGCACTATGTCGGCGAAGATGACGAAACTGTGCCGATGGAACTTTCGCAAAAATGGATTCGCGACGAAAGTCAAATGGTCGTTGTGCCCCGTGCCGACCACGAAGATTTTGGTAATTTAACTATCGATTTTGAATAAAAGAAATTGAATTTTTGTTGTTGATTTTATCAATTTGGTTGGTAATAATCAAAGCGTCGTGCAGAGATGTGCGGCGGGGCTGTCTCAGGCCTCGTAGGTTCGGTGCGAAAGCATCGTAATTTGATAATTTCGGTGCTTTTTGCATCGTCTTTATCCCTGACACTTATGGTCGGGGAGTCGTTGGTTATAAAATAGGGGCAACCCGAAAGCCACGGAATCATCAACCTACGTGATTGAGAACTCCCTGGCCGCTATCTTTGTATGGCGGCTGTTTTTATACAAAAAAAGGAGAAAGATATGAAAAACGCAAACATTAAAATTTTCGCTTCGTTATGTTGGTTGCTCGTCGTTACCAATGTACACGGTGCGTATTATAATTCCGATAATGAATATATTTCGTATAATGATAATCAAAGATATTCCGATGATGATTATACACCACGTGATTATACGCCGAAAAAAACACGTTCACCCGTTGTCCCAAACGATATTCGGTTTTTTGTCAGTTTGGAAACAACATTAATGTCATACATGCAAATAAAAGAAAGTCAGCATTTCACAAATTTTGATGTGGAATTGCAAACGAAGGATACAAGTATCAATTACAAGCCGTTTGAATACGCAAATTTTTCCTTTGGTATTGAGTCAGACAATGGCTTTCGATTTGGTCTAAAGGTAGTACATTATAATACAGAAACAAAAACTAAAGTAAATACATATGATTTTGTACAAAACTCTGTAACCGATACCACAAGTACTGGATTTGCGGCATCTTTGGATATTCCTTTTGTAAAACTGGAAACGACAATCCCGTTTTTACGATTCGGGGTAGGATATATAATCGTTGAATATGATGATTCGGACATAAAGTCGAAGATGACCCCTTTTTACTTTGATGCCGGATTG
>JAZLCM010000026.1:0-6290 GCA_045614245.1 Candidatus Enterousia sp. | reverse complement strand
GCAAAAAAAATAATTGTAAAACAAATCAAAAGTGTTATCGGTCGTCCGGAATCACAACGCAAAATTCTGGCTGCTTTGCATTTGGGACGTATTGGCAAATCAAACGAATTCGAAGACAGTGCTTCGATTCGTGGTATGATTGCCAAAGTCGCGCATTTGGTTAGTGTTGTGGAAGAATAATTTGAAAGAACCGAGTATGCGGATACTTGTCCGCATGCGCAAACGAACTATATAAGTTCATAGGAGTAAAAAGATGAAATTAAATGCTTTGATGGATAATAAAGGTGCACGGGCCGGTATTAAACGCGTTGGACGTGGTATGGCTTCGGGCTATGGTAAAACCGCGGGTCGTGGAACCAAGGGTCAAAAGGCGCGCGCGGGTTCGCGTAAACAGGCAACTTTCCAAGGTGGTCAGATGCCGATCTTGCGTCGTTTCCCAAAGTTTGGTTTTACAAATCCTTTTGCAAAACACTATGCGACAATCAACCTTGGCGATATTGAAAAGTTTATCGCGGCGGGCAAAATTGACGCGAAAAAAGAAATAAATATCGATTCACTTTTGGCGGCGAAAATTTTGAATCGTCGTATGTCGGGCTTGAAAGTCTTGGCCAAGGGCGAAATCAAAACTGCGGTGAATATCGTTGCGGAAAAATGGTCGGCGGCGGCGGAAACTGCAATTACCAAGGCGGGCGGTACAATCAAAAATAAATAATCGGGACAAGAGAGAAGGCGCATGAAATTCATATCAAGGTTTTTTGGTAAACTTTCGGATTTGCAAAAGCGTATTTTGTTTACGCTTGGTGCGCTGGTTATCTATCGTATCGGTTCGTTTATTCCGTTGCCGGGTGTGAACGCGTCGGCGGTGTTGCATTTGTTCACCGGCGAAGGCAGTGGCATGATGGGCATGTTCGATATGTTTACCGGCGGTTCGCTTTCGCGTATGTCGGTGTTGGCGTTGAACATTTTCCCGTATATCTCGGCATCTATCGTGTTGCAACTTTTGACCGCGACCAGCAAATCGCTTAATGATTTGCGCAAAGAAGGTGAATCGGGTCGTATCAAAATCAACCAATATACGCGCTATTTGGCGGTTATTTTGGCGATTGTCCAGGGCTGGGCGGTTGTGCGCGGGCTTGAGATGATGGCACCGGTCAATGGTGTTCGCGCCGTTGTAAATCCGGGTTTTTCGTTTGAATTGTCTGCGATTATCGCGTTGGTCGGCGGAACGGTTTTCGTCATGTGGCTTGCGGAACAAATTACCGCGCGCGGCATAGGTCAGGGTGCATCGCTGCTTATCTTTGCGGGTATTATTGCACAGATTCCCGAAGGTGTTGCGAAAATCGTGTCATTGGGGTCGGTCGGGCAAATGTCGCCGGCGATGATTGCGTTGGTGATTTTGTTTGTGGTCGGCATTGTCGCGTTGATTGCGTTCTTTGAATTGGCACAGCGTCGTGTTCAGATTCTGTATCCGCGTCAAGTGATGGCGAACGGCGTCGTGAATACTAACGCGTCGTATTTGCCGATAAAGGTCAATATGTCGGGCGTTATGGGACCGGTGTTCGCATCGTCTATTATGATGTTGCCCGCGTTTGTTCAGCGATTTGTTCAAAGTGAAAATTTGATTGTGCAAAATATAATGGGTTTCTTTACGTATGGTGCGTGGTCGTACATAATTTTGTACACGATTTTGATTGCTTTCTTTGCGTATTTCCAAACCGCGGTCGTGTTCAATTCCGAAGAAACAAGTAATAATCTGCGCAACGCCGGCGGCTATATCCCGGGTGTGCGGCCGGGTGAACAGACAGTGAGTTTTTTGGATTCTATGGTTTCCAAAGTTACGGCGATTGGTGTGTTGTACCTGATTGTCGTGTGTGTGTTGCCAATCATTTTGAATACGCATTTCGGTATGCCACTGATGATTGGTGGAACAAGTGTTTTAATCGTTGCGGGTGTCGTGCTTGATACCATGAACCAGGTGCAATCTTATTTGGTTGCGAAACAGTATCATGGTGTTATGGGCGCCGCAAAAAAGGGTCGTTTCCGTAACTGAGGTTATCGTGAAACAAAGGTTTGACTTTTGCGGTGGTTCGTATAGAATTGTCGTAATGGCAAAAATAAAAAAGGAAAAACAAAAATGGCACGTATAGCAGGTGTAAATATACCAACAGAAAAACGTATCGAGGCTGCATTGCAATACATCCATGGCATTGGACCAACCCGTGCGATGCAAATTTGCAAGGCGCTTAAACTCAAAGACGGTTTGCGCGCAAAGGATCTGACCGACGAAGATGTTATCAAAATTTCGAACTATATCGAACAAAATTTCAAGGTCGAAGGTGATGTCCGTCGTGAGGTTGCGATGAATATCAAACGGCTTCAGGATTTGAAAACTTATCGCGGTATCCGTCATCGTAACCGTTTGCCGGTTCGCGGTCAACGGACACAGACGAATGCCCGCACGCGCAAGGGTAAACGCGTTGTGGTTGCCGGGTCTGCGGTCAAGGGTAAATAAGTTTAATTGGGTAGAGATTAACACGATAGTTAATTGAAGACATCTAATCAAAGGAAAAAACAAAAATGGCAATAAATAAAAAGAAAGTTGTAAAAAAAGTTTCGCACGGCATTGCACATGTCGTTGCTACGAACAATAACACGCGTATTACAATTACCGACCAATCTGGTGCGGTTTTGACTTGGGCGACCGCGGGCGCGAATAATTTCAAGGGCGCAAAGAAATCGACGCCATATGCCGCAACGGTTGTGGCGGATGCGGTTGGGAAAAAGGTCGCCGAAATGGGCATGAAGACTGTTGATGTCCTTATGCGCGGAATTGGCCAGGGTCGTGAATCCGCGGTTCGTGGTTTGGCAAATGCCGGTTTGGTTGTACAGAGCATTACCGATACAACGCGTATTCCACACAATGGATGCCGCCCAAAGAAAGTCCGCAGAGTTTAAGAAAAAATCCGCTTCGGCGGATTTTTTTAGTGTTAGTGTAAGTGGTTAGTGATACGTCATACCGCCTTGCGGCGGTATGACGATGTTTGTGTGAAACCGCTTTCCACCCTTGCAACCGTTTGGGTTTTGTGATAAAATTGTGGGGCAGGGGGAAAAGAATGAAAAAAATTCTTGCGGGATTGTTTTTGTCCATTTTTATTACTGGGGGGTTGTTTGGCGCATCATATGATTGCAATTTTCAATCGGATAGCGGATCGTCGACCGCCACGTTAAAATTTTCAAGGGGTAATTTAGTCTGTGGGCACAAAGGAGCAGATGGTTGCAACGATGGGGTGTGTGTTTCTGTGTCTGATGGTATTCCAACGGGTAAGAGTTCGGATATTCCTATTTATTGTTGCAGTTCTTCCGGGGTGAATCAGTGGATTGATAAACCTGTATCTTATATTCGTGATTGCGGAGCAGATGAATTGCCGGAATTATTGGGTGAATTTGATAGTTATAATGTATATTATAAAAAGTCTGGAACGGGTGAGGCGTTGGCGGATTATTGTAGAATCGATTTGGCGGATGCGGAAAGTAATTGCATAAATACCGGTGGAACATGGGATGATAATGAGTGCATTTGTTCGGGGTCGGTTGAAAAGGATGGTGGTTTGGACGTTTCGCCGTGTAAATGTGTTGCTGATTTGGTTTTGGGGACGGATTTGAATGGTAATAATCCAAATAAATGTTGGCCGAAACCGTACCTTGCCGGTAAATGTTTAAAAGAAAATGGTACTAACGACTGGTACTGTCCGTCCTATTCCGGGGCTTATGGTGACCATAGTGATACAGTTCCGGAATATTATTTTTGGAAAGTATCGGATAAAGATTGCGTGTGTGGCGATTGGACAAATAATAAAAGAATTTGCATTAATGGCGATCATGCCGAATATCGTTCGAATTGTGAATGTCCCGGATTTTCGTTTGATGCAACTAAAACGGCATATGATAACAGTAACTATGAAGGGGGTTACGATAACGAGGGGTTTGGATGTATTAAACCATCAACCAAATTTAATTATAAGGCATGCAGTTCAGATTCTGATTGCACGGGCATAGATAACACGGTGCGGCCATACTTGCATTCGACGGCGTGGCACTGTGCATGGCAAAGCGCGGATGTGCGCGTTTGCACGGTGACCGCGTGTGAATCGGGCTGGACACCAAAGGATGGATATTGCCAGGAAGATAAAACACCCGCGCCCACCAATACACAAAATTTAACAACCGGTAGTACTGTGCAACAAGTGGGGCAGGCGGGGACAACAACCGTATCAAAAACTACGGTAAAGAAAACTTGTACCGACCCAAATATGGATTCGAATTGTAAATGTGTTGTTCCGAAAACAACTGAACGCGGTGTGCGGTGTGTTTGTATAGATGGTGATAAAGAAATCAAAAATGGCAAGTGTGAATATACCGCGGAATATATTTCAAAGATAGAATCTGAACTGGATGCGAAATATGCATCGTTAAGTGCGACGATTGGTGGTTTTGAAAAGAATGTATGGCGTGATGCCGAGGGGAATTTTAACACATCGCGTTTGGTGTCGGATAGTGTCGCCGGTGTTGTCCTTGGGACCGTTGGTGGAATTGTGACATCAAGACTTGTTAAAAAAGCGCAAGTAAAGAAAGGCTTTGAAGATATCGGTTGCTATATCGGTGGTCAATCCGTCGCGGGCTATGGTGATGAATTTATGGTGGGAAGATAATAAACCCCTTCTTTTCAAAAAGGGGTGCCGGGTGGCGCCCGGCGGGGTAGTTTTTTATTGGTCCATACCCCGTCCGCTTCGCGTCCACCCCTTTCCAGGGATTCACCCACAAAAAATGTAAAACATTTTTTGCGGGTCCCAATGGGAAAGGGGAGTAAAAAACGGCGCGGGGCGCCGTTTTTTCTACTAATCACTTGCACTTACTACTACGTTTATTTTCCGGTGGCGCGGCGTTTTACCGCAACGGTCTTTTTTGCCGCAGTGGCTTTTTTAGCCGCCGGTTCTTTCGCCGGTGCTTTTACGGTTTTTTCAGCTTTTGGTGCCTTTGCCGCCTTTGGTGCATCGGTTGTGGTCGCTTCTTCGGCCTTTGCCGCGGCAACCGTTGGTTTTTGTGCCGGCTTTTTAGCATTCACATCACGGTCAACAAATTCGATAATTGCCATCGGTGCGGCATCGCCATAGCGAAAGCCCGCCTTTAATACGCGGGTGTATCCGCCCGGACGTTTAGCATAGCGTGGACCAAGTACGGTAAACAATTTCTTTACCGTTGCATCACTTGCGTTGCCAAGTTCCGACGCAGTTAAACGGCGGTTCGCAACAGTGTCAACCTTTGCGCGGGTAACCAATTTTTCCACGACGCTGCGCAGATCTTTGGCCTTTGGCAAAGTTGTTTTGATTTGTTCTTTTTCAATAAGGTTCTTTGCAAGTCCAATAAACAAGGCCTTGCGAGCATTTGTGTCGCGATTAAAAGTGCGACCGGCTTTTTGGTGTCTCATCGGTTACTCCTTTATTTTGTTTCCGCCCTTGGTCGGGATTACACCATTTTCGTACCCCAAATTTTTCAATTCAGCAGTACGCGTTTATTTCCATATAAACTTATTATTTATATGGGTCTTCGTATTTTTTTGCCAACTCTGCAATGTTTTCAGGCGGCCAGCCCGGAACTTCCATGCCAAGCCCAAGTCCCATCGCTTCAAGTTGGATTTTGATTTCGTTAAGCGATTTGCGCCCAAAGTTCGGAGTCTTTAACATGTCCGCCTCGGTCTTTTGGACCAATTCGCCAAGCCAATTGATTTTGTCGTTTTTCAAACAGTTGTTCGCACGCACAGAAAGTTCCAATTCGTCCACGCGTTTCAATAACTTTGGATCGAATTGCAACGCGTCTTTGGCGGCTTCTTCTTCCGCAGGTGCGCTGATTTGTGCCGGATCTTCAAAGTTGATGAACAATGTCAATTGGTCGGTCAAAATGCGCGCCGCAAAAGCGATTGCATCTTCGGGTGTGACACTGCCGTTCGTTTTGACGGTCATTTCCAATTTGTCATAGTCCGTAGATTGCCCAACACGCGTTTCAGAAACGACGCTTGCAACATTCAAAATCGGTGAAAAGATCGAATCAACCGGAATCACGCCCAATGGTAAACCTTCGGCATGTGCGGTCGCCGGAACATATCCACGACCCGTTCCCAATGTGATTTCCATGTTTAATTCCGCGCCTTTGTCCAATGTGCAGATTTCCGCATCAGGATTCATAACCTCTACTGCACTGGTGCATTCAATCATACCCGCCTTGACCACCGCCGG
>JAZLCM010000025.1:0-2103 GCA_045614245.1 Candidatus Enterousia sp. | reverse complement strand
GTGTTTTCCACCCATACCATGTATTATCATTGCCCCATTTTGTATCCTTTCTCCAATCAAACTCACACGGTTTGAATTCGTCTTTTAACGCGTCGCCGATAACTTTTTCATCATTTGTGTTTGCATTCGAACCGTTTAGTTTTACCGCGGTGAACATAGCGGCGCGCATTGGTTCGGTACGCAGTGTCGACACACATTCCAACGCACATGATCGCGCGCAACCGCCCGCCATTCCATCACCCCGGGTATATACCCATGCGCTTTCTTCGGGACCGGTCATTTTGCACCAACATTGTTCGCCACTTTGTTCGTTCAGTGCAAAGTTCTTTGACGCGTTCGCAATATTTTGTTGACCAGATTCATTTGTACACGCACTGATTCCGCGAAGGTATTTTGTTTGTGGATATTGCCGCATAAAGTTAGATTCTTGCATCCAACCAAACGTCATCGCCCATTCGCCTTTATCTAATCCAGAATTTTTATGGTCGCCGTCGCCACTGCTATACACCGCAAGTCGTATTGGTTCAGGGCTTTTTGATACATAATCCGCCCAATAGAACGGCTTTATCGTATCATCGCCCATGGTATTGATTAAATCGCGAATAAAGTTTTTACATTTTGCATTATCCAATTTACCAACGCCGCAAACCGTAATCAAATCATCAATTGATACATTGCCTTTGGCGTCCATAAGTTCAACGTATTTATTTGCAATATCCAATTGCAAAGTTTGTGGGAAGGTGTTTTTTATAACATTTATCAGTGTTTCCGAATTAAAATACAAAACTTTGTCACTTGGTCCAAACCCGTCCGCCCGCGCCGCCGCGAACAAAAACAAAACCGATAAAGACGTTATCAATTGTTTCACTGCAAAGCCCCTTCACATTCATCGGCAATCTTTACAATCTTTTTCACCGCGGCAATTTGCGTTGCGTTAAATATGGTTGAAACACCACTTGCCACCGCCGTTCCGCCCGCCAAAACATTTGATGCGGTGTTTAGATTTTTCTCTTTCTGTTCATCGCCATTACGCACACTGTCGCTGTTTGCCGCCGCAGAAGTAATCGTTCCAACGGTTCCGGTTGTCGCACCAACAATGCTTGATATCATCGCACCACGTGCGCGATTGTTTATCACCGATAAATCCGCATATTCCCATTCGCCACATGCACCGATGATTTTATTTGCGCGCGTTATGTCGGCGCCGTCCAAACGTGCCTGGGCTACGGCGGTCCTTAATGAATCCACCGATTTTATACATGCGTCAATGCGTGCGGATAAATCGTCATCAATGCGATTGTTTGCGGCGATAACCGCACCCGCAACATTTGTTGCCGCCCCCGCACCCAAAAGTCCAGTACGCCAACCGCCAAGTGATTTTGATTTGTCGGAAAGTGTTTTTTCTTTGTCGCCCTTTACGCCACTGGTTTTATCATAAACCGCCATCGCATCATCCGCAGACGGATTTTCTGTATCGTTACCTGTTTTATCGACCCGCGCAAGGATTTCGCGTAATTCTTTATCGACCGAAGATTTTACAACACCGACAATCGTCGCGCCCGTTGCCGCCGCGGTGCCAACGCCGGTTATCGCCGTATTGATTCCCGCCATTTTTTTGATGTCTGATAATTCAGATGATATATTTGCGCATCGTTGCCGGACGGCACTTATGGCGATATCAATATCATCCGCATACGATGCACACGCGGTCAAGACCGAAATTATAAAAATAATTCGTTTTGAAATAAACATTCCTACCCAAATATTATATCATAAATTTCTCAAATGAACAATAAAAAACGGGCGCATCCGCACCCGCACTAATAACTAACACCAGCCACTAAGACTTTAGTGTGGCATTTTCGCTTCGGTCATTTTCACATGCTTGCGCAATCTCGGGTCATACTTACGACGACTAATTTTGCCCGTAGCGGTTTTATTGTTCTTTGTTACTGTATAGAAATAACCGGTTTCCTTGTTTTCCAGTTTGATAATTTCTTTGCTGCCTTTTTTAGATGCCATTTTATTTGCCCTTTTTATTTACATTGCGCCCTATGATAGGTTATTTTTTACTGGAAATCAAGTATTTTTTATCATAACATG
>JAZLCM010000024.1:0-10305 GCA_045614245.1 Candidatus Enterousia sp. | reverse complement strand
TATACATTAAGTAATGGTAAGTGTGTGGAATGTTCAGCGGGTATGATTTGCAATCCAGAAACGGGTGATGACGCGCCAAAATCATGTGCAGCGTTGACGGGTGGCGAATACGTTGAATCTGCATCGAATTCCGACAGTATTAACGACTGTTATAAAGTTTGCAAGGCATACGAAGTTAATAACGGGACGGCGGTACCAGTGTCCGATAAGGCATACTATCCAAATGAATGCGAGTTCGAGGGGATCTCAACAAACGGCAACCCATGCGAAATCGTTGATGGCGTATGTATGGAGACATCGTGCAACTATAACTTTGAAATGGACAATGGTGTTTGCAAACCTTGTGCACGTGAACATGCAATTTCGTACAAGAAAGATGGAAATTGTGTCGTAGAATCCTGTGCGAACGGTTATCATCCGAATGGACAACAGTGTGAAGACAATATTGTTGAATGTAGTGCGCCTAATGCGGTTGCAGCTAAGCAGACATGGGATGCCACCCTGAAGGCATTCGGTGCATGTATGATTACAGAGTGTGAAGAAGGCTATCACCTGGGCGCAAACACTTGTCAGGTTGATGAACAGGTCTGTGAACTGGAACACGGGATTGGTGTACGTGAGTGGAACCATAAGACCAATACATGGGGCGAATGCGTCGCAACAAAGTGTGAACCAGGCTATACAAATGACCCAAGTCTGACAAACGAATTGTGGAAGCAATGCGGTCGTTGCAACAACATGTATAGCGCGAATGGCGAACTGGCGGTCAGCAGCTATGTACAGGGCTGTGAAATCGCTGCGTGTATGTATCAGGGCGAGTTGTACACATTGGAGAACAATGAATGTCGTTTGATTTGTGATACATATTCGGACGAAACGGGTTCCAGACGCTGGAACGCATCGCGCAAAAAGTGTGAACGTACGTGCGAACCAGGTTATACATCGTGGTAATAAAATCCCCCGTTTGGGGGATTTTTATTAGTGTTCAGAGTGCAATTAATGAATAAATACTGATATAAATAAAAGTTTATCTGAGTGGTAAATGGAGAGTCGTAAGTGATAAGCGTTGGCACTATAATGTGCGGCATTCGCCGCACACATCCACTAATCACTAACAACTTACGGCTCGCCACTAAACTTTTATTTATCTAAATATTATTCTATTAATTCTCTACGCCAAAGGCGGTGGACATTCTGGATTTGTTCTTAATTCCTTTTTACTCCGACAAACTTTTTTAGATAAGTAAAAATTAAGAACAGAGATGGACGGGAGGTGGTCTTTTTTATAATGTTTTCGTATTATTCAAAGACTAGCCCTCCACAGGAGGGGAACTTTTACCCTGCTAAACTTTTTTATATAAGAAAATTCTGTATAAATAAATCCCCCATTTGGGGGATTTGTTATTTCTTTTCAGAAAAGTCTGCGTCAACGGTGCCGTCGTCGTTTTTCTTTTCTGTGCTGTCGGCGGATGCGCCCTGCTCGGCCTGCTGTGCTTTGTACACCGCTTCGCCCAGTTTCATGGCGCGTTCAGACAATGTGTCTGTTTTTGATTTCAGGCTTTCGGCTGTTGCGTCAGCGCGCGCCAATTCATCCGCCAATTCTTTCTTGGCATCTTCGATTGACTTTTTGTCTTCTTCACTAATTTTATCGCCGTGTTCTTTCAGCGATTTTTCAATGCTGAAGATTGCTGTTTCGGCTGTGTTCTTGGCCTCGGCCAATTCACGTTTCAGTTTGTCTGCCTCGGCATTGGCTGCGGCTTCGTCAACCATGCGTTTGATTTCTTCTTCGGACAGACCGCCGTCGGATTTAATGGAAATCGCCTGTTCTTTGCCCGTGCCTTTGTCTTTGGCTGATACGTGTACGATGCCGTTTGCGTCAATATCAAAGGACACTTCGATTTGAGGCATACCACGTGGGGCCGGTGCGATACCTTCCAGGTTAAACTGACCCAGCAATTTGTTGTCCGCCGCCATGTCGCGTTCGCCCTGGAACACACGGATGGTGACCGCAGATTGGTTGTCTTCGGCGGTGCTGAACACCTGGGATTTTTTTGTTGGGATTGTCGTATTGCGGTCAATCAAGCGTGTGAATACGCCGCCCAATGTTTCAATACCCAATGACAATGGTGTTACGTCCAGCAGCAGAACGTCTTTGACGTCGCCTTTTAATACGCCACCCTGGATTGCGGCACCCATACCAACGACTTCGTCTGGATTAACGCCCTTGTGTGGTTCGCGACCAAAGAATTCTTTAACTGTTTCCGCAACCTTTGGCATGCGGGTTTGACCACCAACCAAGATTACTTCGTTAATTTGTGATTTTTCCAGGCCGGCGTCTTTCAATGCCTTTTTGCATGGTTCGATTGTGCGTTCAATCAAGTCGCCAACCAAAGATTCTAATTTTGCACGTGTCAGGGTTGTGTTAAAGTGTTTTGGACCAGATGCGTCCGCCGTCAAGAATGGCAGGTTGATATCTGTCGATGTTTTGGACGACAATTCGATTTTTGCCTTTTCTGCGGCTTCTTTCAGACGTTGTAATGCCAATTTGTCGCCCGACAGGTCAATGCCAGTCTGGGATTTGAATTCAGCAATCAAGTGTTCCAAAATGCGCGCATCAAAGTCCGAACCACCCAGCGCCGTGTCGCCGTTGGTCGATTTTACTTCGAACACACCGTCAACAATTTCCAACACCGACACATCGAAAGTTCCACCGCCAAGGTCATAGACAACGATTGTTCCGTCTTTGTTTTTATCCAAACCATACGCCAATGCCGCCGCGGTCGGTTCATTTACAATACGCAAAACATTCAAACCCGCAATACGACCGGCGTCTTTGGTTGCCTGGCGTTGCGAGTCATTAAAATACGCCGGCACAGTAATAACCGCATCTGTCACCGCTTCGCCAAGATAATTTTCTGCATCTTTTTTAAGTTTGCTAAGTATCATCGCCGAAATTTGCGACGGTGCATATTTTTTGCCGTCAACTTCGACCCAGGCATCACCGTTATCGCCCGGGACAATTTTGTACGGCACACGCTTCATAATTTCGCGCACTTCCGGGCTATCAAAGCGCAACCCCATAAGACGTTTAATTTCATAGATTGTATTTTCCGGATTGGTTACGGCCTGGTTCTTGGCGGTAATACCAACCAACTGTTCGCCGTTCGCAGTAATCGCGACCACAGACGGTGTTGTCCGTCCACCTTCGGCATTTTCAATAATTTTCGGATCCGCGCCATCCATAAACGCCATGGCCGAATTCGTGGTTCCTAAATCGATACCTAATACTTTTCCCATTTTTTACTCCTTAAGTAATCTTTGTATGCCACAAATATAGTTATCACGAACCCCATTTCAAGACCATAGGAATAAAAATAAGTGCAAATGTTAGTAGAAAAAGATAAAAAAGCAAAACGGCGCACAATGCGCCGTTTTACCAATCACTCGCACAAAGTTATTTCTTTGCTGGTGCCGCGGCGGCCGCTGGGGCGGCTGCTTTCTTGGCATCCGCTTCTTCTGGCATCTTACCACCGATTGTTGCGAACGCCAATTCCGCCTGGTGCAGGCCAAGTGACACACCGTCTGGCAAAACCAAATCCGAACCATGAACGGTGTCGCCAATGGTCAAATCCGCCAAATCAAGAACAATCTTTTCAGGCAATTTATCGACCAACGCCACAACCGAAACCTTACGCACAGCAAAGTTCAAAACACCACCAAGTTTCAATCCCTTGGATGTTTCGGCGTTTATAACCTCAACCGGAACAGACACGCAAACCGGCTTTTTAACATCGATACGTTTAAAATCGACATGAACAATTTTATCGGTAACAGGATGATATTGAATATCCATCAACATAGCATCTTCTTTGCCTTTGCCGGTCGTTATATTAAACAATTTTGTTCGTAACGCCGGAATCATTACAATAGGTGCAAAATCACGACCGGAAATTTCAATTGCGACCGGATCTTTCTTTTCACCATAGATAACGGCGGGGATATTTTTGTTATTACGAATTGCACGTGCGGCCCCCTTGCCAGCAACATTGCGAATCTCTGCTTTTAATTCTATTGCCATTTTTTATCCTTTTTACTTGTCCCACAAAGCCTTGGCGAAGCGGGATTGCCTGTCCCCCGTAGTTTTAACGAAGGGGGATTTTTTACCTTTACACAACCTCCAAGGGTGTTGTGCGAACCGCATTATGAAACAAAATTACCGAAAAATCAAGTTATTTCTATAATACTTTTCCGTCGGCAAGTTTACAAAGCCGTTGGCACCAACCGATATTATGAACCAAGTGCCACACATGTCCCCCCCTCAGAGGATTAGGCTTCACCAATATAGAATCTGTGACCAATGGTTGATAATCACCACGATATGTGACCACAATCGGTTTTTTGTTCGAACCAAATGATACTTTCAAAGCATAGTAATTTAACAAACGATGATAAACCAGTTTGGTCACCACGCCGATGCGATAGGGGTGTTCGTCTTTTTTATCAATTATTTTCCATTCAGCGTGTTCCTTGTTAGGCGTATTCTGTGGTTCTATGTATTTAACCGTATCACCAACTTCCATGCCTGTATTTACAGCGGAACTATAAATAATTTTAAAGGGTTCCGGGGTGTTTTCATCGGTTGATATAACGGCCTTGCCACCATTCAAAGGTCCAAGATAAATATATTCTTTTTCTTCCAACATTCAAATTCCTTTTGCTTCGCCGCATTTTACAGCTAAAAAACATATTGTCAATTTATTTGATTGGCAATCGCCGTAAAATCAGAAACCGGGCGCGACCATAAGTTTTGTCGCGCAAAATTTCCCACTTTGTCGTATCGGGCGCATAGGGTACTTTCGCTTCGATTTCTTGGACAACGATTGTTCGCCGGCGCACTTTATCCGCCAACATTCGCACAAATTCAATGCCTAATTCCGGATTCGCATATGGCGGGTCAACAAAGACCAAATCTACGCGCGGGCCGTATTTCCATATGCGTTCAATTGCGTCATTTTTATCAATTTTGTATCGGACCCAGTCTATATTTAGCCCCGAAACATTTTGTCGCACTGTTTTAATTGATTCGTCCGAAACATCGGTAAATATCACCGTCGCATCCGAACACCGGGACAAAATTTCAATTCCCAAAGCCCCGGATCCCGCAAAGGCATCCCATACTGTAATTTTTTGCCAATCATACAACAACCCCACCAGCATATTAAATATCGCGATCCGCGCCATATTCTGTGTTGGGCGTGCGCCATCGGGCAGGGCAAGTTTGCGCCCATGATAAGCCCCAGAAATAATTTGCAATTTAGAATCCATGCTGTAAACTTTACAATTATGAATATAATGAAGCAAGTTTTAAATTTGGCGCGTCACGCGGGTGCGGGTGGCGATGTTCCAATCGGCGCGGCTATTGTTCGCGACGGCAAAATTATTGCGCGGGGCGAAAACCTGGTCCAAAGAAAGATGAACCCAACACTGCACGCGGAAATCGTTGCAATAAATCGCGCATGCAAAAAACTTCAGCAAAAATTCCTTGACGATTGCGACATATATGTATCACTGGAGCCATGCGCCATGTGCGCGACCGCAATATCTTTTGCGCGGATTCGCAATATCTATTTCGCCGCGACGGACGAAAAGGGCGGTGGAATTACCGCAAATGCGCGCGTGTTTGATAATGACCGCCACCTGTGGCACCCAAATATAATCCAATTGCCGGAATATGCCACCGAATCCGCCGAATTATTACGCAAATTCTTTGTCGAACGTCGCAGAAAAGATTAAAAATCCCGCAATCGCGGGATTTTCACTAGCACCTTGTCTCGGCTCCGCTTCGCGGGGACGGATTACACTAACGACTTCCCGGTCATATCCGTGGGCTGCGACACACCCAATAACTTTAAAATCGTTGGTGCGACATCCGCCAAGCCACCGTTCCGGAGTTTTTTATACGGCGGTTCCGACACCATAATTGCCCGAACTTTGTTATTAGTATGTGCGGTCCATGGGGCATTTGCTTTATCATCCCACATTTTTTCCGCATTTCCATGGTCCGCAATAATCAACATTTGACCATCAACCTTCAGCACCGCCGGCACAATCTGTGCCAATTGTTTATCCAAACATTCCATGGCGCGTATGGTTGCACCTTCGTTCCCCGTGTGTCCGACCATATCACCATTGGCAAAGTTCATCATAACCACATCGAACTTTCCAATGCGTTTCAACAGTGCCGCCGTTATTTCCGGCGCAGACATTTCAGGCCGCATATCAAATGTTGCAACCGCCGGCGAATCAATCAAGACCTTTTCTTCGTTTTCAAAATCAACCGTCCGTTCTGCATCCATGAAATAGGTCACATGATTGTACTTTTCGGTTTCCGCGATACGCAGTTGGGATAATCCCGCCGCCGCCACAACATCGCCAAGTGTATTTTCCACCGGAATATCAGAAAGCAGTGCAGGACATTTTTCGTTTAACCCTTCGCCATATTGTGAAAAACATAATATATGCGCACCGGTCTGCAACATTACACGAACAATTTGCCGCGCACGATCACTGCGATAATTACCAAAAACAAACCCGTCACGCGCCGTAATTGGTGTCGGTTTTATAATCGTCGGTTTGAAAAATTCATCCGTAACGCCACCCGCATAGGAATCTTTGATTGCACTTTCAATTGTATCGGCATGCGCATCCGCGCGTGCATTTGCAATTGCATTGAAGGCAAGTTCTGTCCGGTCCATATTCTTGTTTCGGTCCATCGTATAATACCGCCCCGACAGTGTCCCAAACCACACGCGTCCATCGGCAAAATACGGTGCCAGCATTCGTTTTATCGTCCGCACATATTTCAAGGCGGACTTTGGCGGGGTATCGCGTCCATCACCAATAAAGTGAATACATACCTTTAAGCCCGCATCCAAAATATACTTTGCGATTTTCATTTCATCGCGCACATCTGAATGCACCCGACCATCGGACATCAAACCCGAAAAGTGAACAATCCCGCCATCACGCCGTACGGACGCGATAAAATCATTAAGTGGTTTATTTGAATTCCAATCTTCGCGTGCAAACCGCAACAAATACTGCATAACCACGCGTCCCGCACCAATACAGATATGTCCAACCTCGGAATTTCCCATCAGACCCGCCGGCAATCCAACCGCCGTACCCGACGCACGCAACAAAGAGTTTGGATATTTTCGCAACAATTCATTAAGAAAGGGCATCTTTGCCATTGCGACGGCATTATGCTTGCGCAAATCACTTACGCCGACACCATCCAAAATGCACAAAACCACAGTATTTTTCATATCGACTTCTCCTTTGCGGGAAATATGATAACACAAGGCTTTTTTGATTGCAAAACAAAAAGAAACATTGTATAAAACATAGGACAACTATCATACAAAAGGACACATAATGGCTGGGAAAGCATATATACCATCGGTCGTGGATCAGCATATCGGCAAACGCATGCAGTTACGCCGCACAATGATGGGGATGTCACTAAAAGATTTGGCAAATGTTTGTGGCGTTACATTTCAACAAATTCAAAAATATGAAAGTGCGGACAATCGTATTTCTGCGTCACGACTTTTTGAAATTGGTCGCGCAATGCAGACACCGGTTTCTTTCTTTTTTGTGGGCTTGCCAGGGAATATGCCGGACGAAACCAAAAGCAGCCGTTCAATCCATGTTCATTCACCAAGCGCCGACGACCCGTTGGTTCGCACCGAAAGTTTGGAATTGATTCGCATGTATTGGAAATTATCAAGCGACAAGCAACGCGAATCCGTAATGAATTTGTTAAAATCCCTTACCGAAGGCGAATAATTTAATTTTATCTTTTTATAAAAACACCGCCCGTTTGGACGGTGTATTATTATTTATTACTTTATTCTTCTGGCACATAACACGTGCTATTGTCATAATATCCGCCGAGTTGTTCGCACTTCATTTCATACCATGCATCTGTAAATTCGCATTGTTCACGCGCCGAATTCCATCTTGTAAGTATTTCTGTCCCTGTATTATATTCTTCACATATATTACGGTCAGAATTTACATAACAGCAACCCCATTCACTGGATTGCGTAGTGCCATATCCCCAAACATTGTTATAAAATGCCGTAAGTGTTTGCTCGCCATCACGTGTACACGAATAGCCATTATTATTATCGGTTACGGGAGGATACCAATGCCCATTTAAACTTTCGCATATATCCGCAAGTGAAGTCCGAACATCTTCTTGAATTTCCGATACCGCGGACGCAGTATAGGAATCCAACTGTGTTTGCATAGATTCCCTTTCTTCGGCGGACGCTGCCGTATCCACACAATAACTTTGAACAAACGTTCCAACTTGTGTTCTCAATTGCTCACCGGTCAACTGGCGACAATTATATGGATATTCGTATATTCCATTATCAGGCGTACAAAGTTCAGCAAGGTAATTATCAACCGCCGCCTTGCACTTTTCCACCGCCGTCAATTCATCAACCACATTTACATAGTTTATTAGCGAAGCCAACCCGCACGCCGCCGCATCATTTGTCAAATGCCCTTGGTTATCAAATTTACAATTTTCACCGCCACGACTGTATAACGCCGCACACGCCGTAACACGTTCACGACACAAATACCGCGCGGTATAACGCCCAAGCGCACCCGCGGTCGTAGATGTACTGGCACTGCCCAAATTCACAATCGATTGTGATTTTTCATCGTAACATTCCGCAATTGTATCAATACAAGATGACTTTACTTCTTCTATCTTGTTGGCCTGTGCCTGGGCAATTTCAATAATTGCATTGCGTTTAAATTCCGTCCACACAAAATCAGCAATACTTCGACAAGTATCAAGTTGTTGCGACACATATTGACGATACTTTTCTAGGAAATTATTAAACTCTTTATTTCTTTGCAATATATCATCGCCAACATCGCCGGACAAATCTATCTGTTGTTCAAGTTCGAAAAACCAAGGTCTGTAATTATCAATCGGTTCGCCCGTCGCAGGATTGATATATTTGCCCGTTGCATCCAAACACCGTTTATAATTTTCGCCACACGCAGTATCAGATAACATTGCCGTTCGCACTTTACCCAAACATTCGTTCACATCCATCGAATTATGTGCACGATATTCTTCAAGTCTGGCCTCACGCAAATATTTTTCCGCCGTCCGCACCGCCTGGGCCACCGTTTCCTTCTTTTTATTTAATGCCTTTTCATATGTGTTGCAATCCTGGCTTATAAGAATATTATACGAACTGCGCGACATAGTGAACACCGCATTATTTTCACACATGTTCTGCGTCAGCCTTGTACACTGTCTTTGCGCCGCATTAAAAAGCGCTGTTCCTTCCAACGTAGATAAATCTTGGTTACCCGTATCAAACAAAGAAAAAACACCGTCCGACCAAATATCATCAAAATCGACCGAAAAGTCCAAATCCAAAATTCCAATCGAATTACCCGTATTCGATGCGGTCGAACTTTTTTCCCCAGACAACAATTTGGTAATATTGTCCAACAATTTTGCGGACGCACTTGTATCCTTTTTTATCGCCGCCTCACCAATACTGGCGGAATACATGGCGTTCACTTCGGCGGCGGTTTTATCGACAGCCTCTAAATTATTATCTTGGAATTGTTGCAACATAATCATTGCTTCATCCAAAGATTCTTCGGCACGACGAAACTTTGTAAACCGATCACTGCAAAAACAACGACGATAGGTATCATTTGCATTTGCACACATTTGGTCCATACATGTCGCATAAGATTCGCGACACGCCGCATAGCCCGATCCGATTTTACTTAAATCATTAAACACCGCTGTCGCACGCGCAGTGGTCGCCGCACGTGAAAGCCCCGAAATAACATTTGGACTTTCGCCACCGGACACCCGCGGACTTGACCGCGATGCCGTCGCCGAACGCGAAACCGCCGCACGCCCAGAATCCGCGTGTGCCGAATCGCCCACCCCCCTTGTGCCATCGGTCGCGACACGCCCCGCACGTGACGCCGCACGCGACGATGTCCCCGCGCGTACCCGCGTTTCACCAATCGCACGTCGTGTCAACGCGCCCATCGGCGTCGTCCTTGACGATGTTTTTATATCATTTTTTGCCGAAGAAACACGGGGGTTCTGTGGGGTATCGGCGACCGCGGTCATAAACACCGCGATAAACGACATTATGAAAATCCCCACCTTTTTTAACAAAACTCACTCCCTGTTACTCATAATTATAAATAAAATTACAAGTTTGAATCAAGACAATT
>JAZLCM010000023.1:0-9912 GCA_045614245.1 Candidatus Enterousia sp. | reverse complement strand
TGTGCGCTTTCCAACGCGGCGTCTTTGCGTGGCATAGTAAAAAACACGAACACCGCCAAAAGCAATACGCCAATACCAACAAAGAAAACGATTCCACGAACAAGAATTTTTTTCATTTCAACCCCCCACATGTAAAAAACTATTCACACCGCACAAGCCAAATGTCATAGTCCGCATTTTGCAACGGATTTTTCCCAGGATTATTGCGGTCCATCCAATTGCCATAAATTTTTTCGCCATCGGATTTAACGATTTCTGTAAAGGCATAGAAATTTTCCGCATCGAACGGGTCAGATTGCTTGCACGAACGAACAAGTATATTTAACTTTTCAAAACCAACCGATTGCCCGACATTTGCGCGCAAAGTTTGCGTTTTACCGGCGGCCTTGTTCATGACCTGGAGCACCGCGATATTTTTATCAATATACGCATGGGCACCAAACGGAACCAAAACAAAAAGCGCAAACAAAAAACGATAAATTTTCATCATGTACATATACTATCGCCATATCGCAACTAAGTCAAATTAAAAAGTATAACCGCGGCGCGGTGTGCCGCGCCGGGTGGTTAGAGGGCAGTGCCGGCATTTATCATTGACAAGTGGCAGGATTATGCTATCTTTTGAAAAAAGAAAGTAAGAAAGGAAATAAAAATGACCACAATTATCCAAGATTACAAAGATTATAGAAAGGCGAAGAAGAACGCAAAATTGGCTGCCGATGCGGTAAACAAGCAATTTCAAAAAATGTTGCAGCCAATCAGTTTTTCTGAATTAAATAAGTATACTTACGAAAAGGGGCTGTTGGCTATATATGGCAACGCGGTTTACGACGGTAAAAACAAACAAGCGCTTATAGAATATCTGGATAAAAAAGCACCTTTGGTCCATTTGCCGTCCTGTTTTTGTACGGTGCTGGCATCGTCTTGTTTGAAACCGCATGGTATTGTCCAAAATATATTTCTTTCTGGTTGGGGTGAGGAAGAACGCGCAAAATGCACCATAGACAAAGCAATTAGATGTTTACATAATCCCGAGGATGGAGTAATCATTGAAAATTATTGCGCCAATTGCCCAAAGGACAAATTTAAAAATTTGGTTGAATATCATTCTTTGAACGGGGATTTACAAAAAGCCGAACAGAACCTGGCCACCGCAAAGCAAAAATTACGGGGCAGATTTTCATTCGCAAGACAAAAGTGAAATGTTTGCAGATAAATAAATTCCACTTGCACTATCCACTAACACTAACCACCAAAAAAATCCCGCAAATGCGGGATTTTTTGAATCAGATGGGAATTTATTTTTCGGTCTTTTCGGCCTTTGCGCCTTTTTCTGCAGACGCGGCGGACAAGTCTTCAACAATACGCGCCTTTTTACCAGAAAGTTTGCGCAAAAAGAACAATTTCGCACGACGAACGCGACCGATACGAACCTTTTCGATTTTTTCAATCGCCGGGCTGTACAATGGGAACTTGCGTTCTACACCGACACCATAAGATTCGCGGCGAACCGTAAACGAAGCCGTATTTCCATCGCCACCATCACGCGCGATAACGACACCTTCGAACATTTGAATACGGAATTTGTCGCCATCTTTGATTTTTACATGCACGCGCAAAGTATCGCCCGCTTTGAAATTCGGGATAGTTTTGCCCGCCTTCATTTTTTCAACATTTGCCTGTTCTATTTTTTTAATAATGTTCATTTTTTGTTTTCCTTTATTAAGTCCGGACGACGCAACCTTGTTATTTCATCCGATTGTTGTTTCCGCCACCGTTCTATATTGCCGTGGTGACCAGACAGCAGGACTTCTGGGACATCACGTCCACGCCATGCCGACGGGCGGGTATATAACGGCCATTCCAACCCCCCGATTTCAAAACTTTCATTTGCGGTCGATTCCGCACCACCGCCAAGGACATTATCCAACACGCGAACCGTGCTGTCAATAAAAACTTGCGCGGCAATTTCACCCCCCGAAAGGATGTAATCGCCAATGGATAACTCCATAATATTATATTCATCAATAACCCGTTGATCGATTCCTTCGTATCGACCACAGAGCAGGGTAAAGGTGCGGTTTCCCGGTGCGCGCGTAAATTCGCGCACCATTTTTTGATTCAGGCGCGACCCGCGTGGGGAAAAGTATATAATTTGCCCCGGATTTTCAATTGAATCAATTGCCGCACCCAATACATCCGGTCGTATAACCATGCCCGAACCCCCACCGAATTGCGCGTCATCAACACTGCCATAATCATTTATGGCAAAGTCGCGAATGTTTATCACATCATACGACCAAATCCCGTCCGCCAAAGCGCGTCCAACGACCCCGCTACCAAGCGTGCCGGGGAACATTTCTGGAAAAACGGTCAGTATGTTAAAGTGCATGGTTGTATTTATATGTTTTTATCGACCTTTACGACATTCGTTACATTTTTCAACAATAGTTAAAAAATCATTTGCGTATTCAATGCAAGTGTTCTTGTTATAACCTTTTGCCAAACCGACCACAGTTTCATTTTGAGAAAGCGTATACAAATCCGGTCTGCTTAGCACATATTTCCGTGCCGGACAATTTTGTTTGTTCATGCCGTCTGGACACAATTCTGAAACAAGTTGCATATTTATATTGTTATACATATTTTTCTCCTTTTATTTTACATATATAAGATTGTTTTTCATATCAACCACGGCACCATTAAAAGAAATCATGTCGCCGTTGTCCAATTCCATAATATCGCCGGCACCAAAGTTTTGAAAGCATACTACGTGTCCCAACCTGGTGTCGCCACGCATAACGGTCATGCCGATTAAATCCGCCTGGTAATATTCGCCGGATTTTGGTTGTGGCAAATCATCGCGATTTATAAACAGTTCCACCCCGCGCAGTGTTTCCGCCGCATTTCTATCATCAACACCATCAATCCGCATGATAACAACATTGGTATTAGGAACCACACGTACAAAATGCAAAGCGTCCGCCGCAACTTTGTCGCCAAACACCGACAGGTCTTTAAAATCCGCCGGTGTTTCGGTAAATGTTTGAACACGAACCTCACCCCGGATTCCTTGGGGTGCAACAATTTTCCCAACCAAAATGCGTTTATCCGACGACATTTATTATTCTGCGGCGGCTTCCGTTGCAGGTGTTTCTTCGGCGACCGGTGCTTCTGCGGGTTGTTCCGCTGCGGCCTTGGCGGCTGCTTCGGCGGCGGCCTTTTCTTCGGCTATCTTTGCCAACTTGTCCGCTTTATCTTTGATTTTTTGCAAAGTCTTTTCAGATTGCAAATTTTTCTTGGTTTGAACCGGCACAGCGCGTTTCGCAACCAACCCCGCGTTCGCCAAAAAGCGATACACACGATCCGAAGGCTTTGCGCCCTTTGCCATCCAAGCCTTGATTTCTTCAACCTTTAAAACCACGCGTTTTTCATTATCACGCGCCAACATTGGGTCGTATTTCCCAACAACCTCTAATACATTACCCGAATTACGCGCATTGCGGGAATCGGTAACAACGATATGATAATACGGACGCTTTTTCGCACCATAGCGTGCCAAACGAATAACAGTTGCCATATTTTTACTCCTTTTGTTTTTGCCTGTCGCCCATAGCGTTGGCGAAAGGCGGAGCCGTTGAACCCACAAAGAAAACCCACATCAAGGTTGAAACTCAACGGATGATGTGCCTTATGCGTACCGCATACAGGATTTATTCAAATGGCAATCTTTGGGATTTGCGCATCCATTATGTATTAAAAACATACGAAAGTCAAGTGTTCTACACAATTATTTATATGTGCTTACTCTTACCACTTGCACTAACACTAATCACTAACCCCCATATATACCCCAAGGTTGGTCGCGACATTTAACAATGGATCGTCGGGTTCGATATAGGCGTTCGATGTCTTTACCGCCGGAATGTTCGGATCGGCGCGAACATCGCCCGCCGCATAAAATTCTGAAAGCGGCAACGTTACGCAATCATCTCCCCGCAATGCGGTCATAACATATGTTTCATTATTTTCAATCGCATCCAGTGCGCACGTCACCATTTTTGTGGCAAGTATTCTGTCCGTCGCCACCGTATCGCCGGTGCGCTGAATATAATCCGGAAAAGCGGCACGATTTACAATTCCCGCCGCCGTCAGTTTGCGTGAAATCATATCCGCCGGGCGTCCCGAATGCCCACGAAGTTTTATTCCTTCGGACACCATAATAATTCCATAATCGCGTTCAACCGATTTGATATGCGTAACCAGTTCGTCAACATCGAACTTTATTTCCGGGACCAAAATTGCATCCGCACCAACCGCAATTCCCGCATTCAGTGCAAGACGACCACAATCGCGTCCCATTGTTTGGACAACGAACCAGCGATGATGACTGCGTGCGGTCAATAATAACTGATCACAATAGCATGTCAGACGATTTACCGCGGTATCAAAACCAATTGTTCGATCCGTAAGCGGGATATCAAAATCTATAGTCTTTGGAATACATACCAAGCACAAATCACGATAAATTTCCCGATTAAGCCACGCAAGCGAAAAACTTCCGTTACCACCAACGATTACAAGCGCATCCAACTTTAATTCCGCCAAGGAATCACGCAAAATTCTATTAAAATCTTTTATGCGACCTGTGGTGACCGCCTTTTCAAAGTTCATCATACACGCATTACCGTTGTGCAAGAAACTGCCCGCCAAACGCGCATCTTCAATCGGCACAGTATCGGGTTTCATTTCCATAACATTTGCGGGTTTATGACAAAGCCCGTCCGTTCCATCAATAATTCCATATGTGCGCCAACCGCGAAGATGCGCGCCCAAAACAATACGATTTATAACTGTGTTCAAACCACTGCAATCCCCACCGGTTGTCATAATTGCTATCTTTTTCATATTTTCTCCATTTTATGGGGATATTATAGCATAAATAAGTTGACAAAGAAATATTTTTTATGCTATTTTGTCTAGCGACAAAAACATTAAATAGCAAGAGGCATAAAATGGCGAACAACAATACCGCCGTAATGGGCAAAACAAAACGTTCCACAGACAACATGATTGATGATGCAATTGCACGTCAAGATAGTTGGCTTTCGCGCCGTCGTCATTTCACACGTCGTTTTTTAAAATCTTTGAACGATACTGACGAAGGCAAGACCGATAATTCTAAACCGGTCAAGGCACCCAAGCAAGTATACAAAAATGATGAAAACAAAAACTCTATATGGCATGAATACTGGTTCCCAATACTTTGTGCGATTGTCGTTTTGATTGTGGCAATTTGGGCAATGTTTGTTCAAACGGGTTCGAATCCACATCATTTTGTATTTAATGCGCCTGGGAAACCTGTGGAAATCCAAACCACAATTAAACGAAACACAAAGCCTATAAATTCGGATGTCCCAAGTTTCGACATTGTCCGTATTAAACCAAATGGTATGATTGTTGTTGCGGGTCGTTGGCAACCGAATAAAAATGTCTCGGTTGTACTGAACGGTAAAATTATCGCAACCCAAATGACAAACGCGGATGGGGAATTCGTCTATGCGCCGTCCCGCGGATTGCGCCCAGGAAATTATACAATGTCACTTGTGGGTGCAAAACCGAACAAAAAATCAACCGATAAAGTATTCCTTTATGTTTCGGATGTAGATTACAGAAATTCCGTATCATTGCTTATGACCCCGGACGGAAGTCGTATTATGCAATCGCCCACGGTTCTTAAAGACGGCGACCTTATGATTTCCAAGATAGATTATCTTGACACCGGTCGTTTGGTGGTAACCGGCGAAGCATTGCCGCGCCTGCGTGTATCTTTGACATTAAATGACAAATACTTTGGTGATGTTCGTGTGTCTGATTATAAACATTTTGGCATCGGCGCAGATGTTGGCCATTTGGTCCCGGGACGCGAATATACACTGGGGGTGCGCTTGCATGATGCGGACGGGCAAACGATCGCAACCGTAAATCATACATTTATTATGCCGGAAATGACGGGCGATAATGATACCTTTTATACGGTGCGACGTGGCGATTGTTTGTGGATTATCGCACGAAACTTTTTGCGTCGCGGGGTTTTGTTCAGCATTATCGCCGAACGCAACAGTATCGACAATCCGAACTTGATTTACCCGGATCAATTACTGCAAATCCCGATGAGATAGAAAAGGAAACAATATGAGTAAAAAACATCTGACAGAAACTCGTCCTTATTACAAAGGTGGCGACATAGTTTATGAACTGCCGACAGGTGCATCAAAATATCTCAAAGCATCTGAAAAGCGTCGTCATATACGTTTTAACGGCTGGGGTGATTTAGAAAGATTATATAAAGATGAAAAAACAAGATAATCGCTACAAACGGTTTGATTTCTGATAATCTATTTTATCCTGGACAACTTGATACAGAAAGTATAATATGAAATTGCGATTGCGGGCGTGGTATAATGGCAGCACGAAAGCTTCCCAAGCTTTAGACGAGGGTTCGATTCCCCTCGCCCGCACCAAAAATTCAATCGGCCTTGTGCCGGTTTAATTTTTGGCATGTAACGATAGAATCGAATCCGACAAATTCAATTAGAATAAAAATCATTTACTTTTAATAAAAAATCTATTATTTTACGAAACCGAAACAAACGGTAAAATCATGACACAGAATAAAAATTCAATATCAAAAATATTCGATTGGTATTTAATGGATATAATGCCAATTGTTGAAAAATATGCTATTCAATCCAAGAATGGATACCATGGACTTTATACTCATACCGCGGCGGTGGTATTTCGCGGAATTGATTTTGCGATAAATCTTGATAAACCCACAATGCCGGTTATAATGGCGTGCGCTTTTCATGACATGGCACGAACACATGATGGTTGCGATATGGAACATGGTCAAAATGCAATTCCCTTGGCAAGTTGCGTAATGGATGATGTTGGCACTATCGATAATAATGTACGCAGTTCCATTGTTTTTGCAATAAAGAACCACTCTTTTAACAATTTGCCTGCACCGGATTATATTTCTGCATGTCTTTGGGATGCCGATCGAACCCGTTTATCATGGGAATGCGGGTATCATTCAAAGTTTTTTACAACCAGGCGCGCACAACATGTCGCTTCAAATGCGGCAACCGAATATTTGGAATTCATGCGACACAATATGTCTGAATACGCCCGCAAAATCATAGAACTTAGCGAATCTTATTGATTTTTTTACTATTTTGGCGTATACCATTACTTAAATTTAAGGAGATAAAACATGGCAAATGAAAATTTGAATCCGTTGGTTGCCGCCCAGGCACGCGTTAAATCCGCCTGTGACAAATTAGGGTTGGATAAAAATGTTTACGAAATTCTTAAAAATCCGGCGCGCATTGTTGAAGTACAAATTCCGGTTAAAATGGACGACGGTACAATCCGCACCTTTACCGGTTTCCGGGCACAGCATAATACCGCACTGGGACCATCAAAGGGCGGAATTCGCTTTCACCCCGCCGTATCGCGCGACGAAGTGTCCGCACTTTCGATATGGATGACATTTAAATGCGCGGTAACGGGCTTGCCATACGGGGGCGGCAAGGGCGGTATTATCGTTGACCCAAAAGAATTATCAACCGCCGAATTGGAACGGCTTTGCCGCGGCTATGTCGATGCGGTTTTTCCAATCTTGGGTGAAAAGTCCGATGTTCCCGCGCCCGATGTCAACACCAATGGGCAAATCATGTCATGGATGATTGACGAATATATCAAACTTTCGGGCAATAATTCATTCGGCACATTTACCGGCAAACCGGTTGAATTAAATGGTTCACTTGGACGCACCCAGGCAACCGGACTTGGCATATCAATTACAATCGCATCCGCATTAAAAACATTAGGCAAAGATATAAAAGATGCAACAATCGCCATCCAGGGTTTCGGTAATGTGGGCAGTTTTACCGCCAAATGTTCATTTGATATGGGCGCCAAAATTGTCGCAATTGCCGAATGGAATACAATTCTTTACAATGAAAAGGGCATTGATATCGATGCCCTTATGAAATATAAAGATGAAAACCATGGCAGTATTGCCGGATTCCCAGATGCGACCGTAATAACCGCCAACGAATTTTGGGGATTGCCCGTTGATGTTTTGTCGCCATGCGCAATGGAAAATACAATCAACAAAGATACAGCGCCACTTGTCAAAACAAATTTGATAGTAGAAGGCGCAAACGGTCCAACCACACTTGAAGCCGAAGATATCTTACTAAAACGCGGTGTAATGATTGTGCCAGACATTTTGGCAAACGCGGGCGGTGTAACGGTTTCATATTTTGAATGGGTGCAAAATCGGTATGGATATTACTGGTCGGAATCCGAAGTCCAAGACAAAGAACGCAACGCTATGATTTCTGCATTTGACGCAATTTATAAAATCAAGTGCGAATATAATGTCAGCATGCGCGAAGCCGCATATATGTATTCAATCAAACGCGTTGCCACCGCCATGAAATTGCGCGGCTGGTGCTGAAACCTAGTGCAAGAGATTAATGGGAAGATAATAAAAAACGCGGGGCACTTGCCCCGCGCACTAACACTTATCACTTACACTAATTACTTCTTTTCCGAAAAGTCTGCATCGCGTGCGCCATCGGATTTGTTTTCATCCGTACCCGCACCCGCGGCATTTTGCGCTTCTTGTTGCGCCTTGTACACTGCTTCACCAAGTTTCATGGCTTTTTCGGTAAGCAGCTCGGTCTTTTGTTTCAAAGATTCCGCGGTCGCGTCGGATTTTGCCAATTCATCCGCCAATTCTTTCTTGGCATTTTCAATCGCATCTTTGTCATCCGCGCCGATTTTATCACCATGTTCTTTTAACGACTTTTCAATCGCATTTATTGCGGCCTCGGCATTATTTTTTGCCTCGGCAAGTTCGCGTTTCTTTTTATCCGCTTCGGCATTTGCGGCGGCTTCGTCAACCATGCGTTTGATTTCTTCTTCGGACAATCCACCATCGGATTTAATCGAAATCGCCTGTTCTTTGCCTGTGCCTTTATCGCGTGCCGACACATGAACAATGCCGTTCGCATCGATATCAAATGACACTTCGATTTGTGGCATTCCACGTGGCGCCGGTGCGATACCTTCTAAATTAAATTGCCCAAGCAATTTGTTATCCGCCGCCATATCGCGTTCACCTTGGAATACGCGAATTGTCACCGCCGATTGATTGTCTTCGGCGGTACTGAACACCTGGGACTTTTTGGTTGGGATCGTAGTGTTGCGATCGATCAAACGCGTGAACACACCACCCAATGTTTCGATACCCAATGACAACGGGGTAACATCCAATAACAAAACATCTTTGACATCGCCCTTTAACACACCACCTTGAATCGCGGCACCCAGTGCGACCACTTCGTCCGGATTTACACCCTTGTGCGGTTCGCGACCAAAGAATTCCTTGACCGTTTCAACAACCTTGGGCATACGGGTTTGACCACCGACCAAAATAACTTCATTGATTTGTGTTTTTTCAACACCCGCGTCTTTTAACGCCTTGCGACATGGTTCAATGGTCTTTTGAATCAAATCATCAACCAAAGATTCCAACTTTGCCCGCGTCAGCGTCGTATTAAAGTGTTTCGGTCCCGACGTGTCCGCCGTAAGAAAGGGCAGGTTGATTTCGGTCGACATTTTCGACGACAGTTCGATCTTTGCCTTTTCGGCGGCCTCTTTCAAACGTTGCAGTGCCAATTTATCGTTCGACAAATCAATGCCGGTTTGCGCCTTGAATTCTTCAATTAAATATTTCAACACGCGCGCATCAAAGTCCGAACCACCAAGTGCCGTATCACCATTGGTTGATTTCACTTCGAACACACCGTCAACAATTTCCAACACCGACAC
>JAZLCM010000022.1:0-6162 GCA_045614245.1 Candidatus Enterousia sp. | reverse complement strand
GGAATGCTTGGCTTCGCAATAAGCAATAATGCCGGTCATGCGGTGGTTTCGGGGGGTGCAATTCGTTATCGACTTTATACGCGGTGGCGCATTCGCGGTGGCGATATTGTAAAGATTGTCACAATCAATGGATTTACATATTTCCTTGGCGCGACGGTGATTGCGGTTGTTGGTTATTTCCTTATTCCGCATGATATTTTTGCCGAATCTGTGGGCGCTTCAATCGGTTTGAACACATTATTTATATTCTGTTTGGCGGCGTTGTTGGCGTATTTTGCGGTAACCATAATTTTCCGCAATAAAAGCGTTAAAATCGGGCAACTTAAATTTAATGTGCCGTCAACGCGGATGGCTTTTATGCAGACCTTGCTTGGCATGACCGACAGTGTTTTGGCGGGTTTGGTTCTTTATTTTTGTATGATTCCGTTTGTGCAAATTCCATTTGGAACATTTATCGGGCTTTTCGTTGTGGCGCAAACAACCGGCGTTTTCAGTCAGGTCCCCGGCGGAATCGGCGTGTTTGAAAGTGTTTTCCTGATCGCCCTGCCCGACGATATCGACAAGGCAAGCATTTTCGGCGCGTTATTGGCGTATCGTATAATTTACTATGTTTTGCCATTGATTGGTGTGGGCGGATTATTCTTTGTGTACGAACGTTGGTTGCGCGCCCGCATGAAACGCTGGATAGAAGAAGCAAAACAACGAATCCCGCATTTCTCCGGCTTTGCAAAGAATAAGAATAACAACGAATAAAATGTCTTGCCAAATTGTTGGTCGCATGCTAGACTTTTACCCAGTGTATAATGCGGGGTTGTAAAAAGTGTTGTTTTTATTAACTTTATCAACTTTAATTCGATACGCGCTTTTGTTGATTGCGGCGCATTCCTTTGGCATGGGCTTGGACGCCCCACGGGGACGGATTACTGCCCGTATATACGCAATAAACGTAAAAGGATTTATACATGTCAAAAAAGATATATGTGGACGCAGTCCACCCGGAAGAAACACGCGTTGTCGTTGTGGATTCTGCCAATAATCGTGTGTCTGATTTTGATGTTGAAACCACTACCAAGCCCCAGATAAAAGGGAACATTTATCTGGCCAAGGTAATAAGGGTCGAGGCATCGCTCCAGGCGGCGTTTGTTGATTACGGAACGGGGAAAAATGGATTTTTGCCGTTTTCGGAAATTCATCCGGATTATTACCAGGTGACCCCGGAACAGAAAAAGAAACTTATCGAACTTGCGCATGCGAACATCGTTGACGATGACGAAGACCCCGATGACGAGGTTGACGAAGTCGCCGACTATGACGACCACAGCGCGGGCGAAGATAACAAGGAATTTGCAAAACGCGCACGCGAATTCAAAATCCAAGATGTAATTAAACCGAAACAAATCCTGCTTGTCCAAGGCGTCAAGGAAGAACGCGGACAAAAAGGTGCGTCTATGACGACGTATCTGTCACTTGCGGGGCGGTTTGCGGTTTTGATGCCGAATTCGCGCAAGCGCAACAGTTATGGAATTTCGAAAAAGATTTCGGACCGGCCGGAACGCGCGCGTTTGCGTGAAATTCTGCATACCCTAAAAATTCCAAAGGGCATGACGGTTGTGTTGCGCACCGCGGCAATGGGCGCAACGCCGGCGGAAATTTCGGCGGACTATGATTACCTGGTGAACCTTTGGAACGAAATTCGTAAGACTACATTGGAATCGGTTGCGCCGGTCGTGATTCATACCGAAGATTCACTTTTGCGCCGCGTCGTTCGCGATTTCCTTTCGTCCAAGGACGATGTTTTGACTATCCAAGGGGACGAAGCGTTCGAAGCCGCAAAAAATTATTTTCAACAAATGTATGGTCGTCCGCCGCGGAAACAATTGGTTTTGTATCGCGATGACGCGGTGCCATTGATGGTCAAGGCGGGTGTTGAAAAACAACTTGAAGGATTGCATGGACCGTATGTTCAATTGCCGTCCGGCGGTTCGATTGTTATAAATCAGACCGAAGCAATGGTGACAATTGATGTCAATTCTTCGCGCGCGATAAAGGAAAAAGATATCGAACAAACGGCATTGAACACTAATTTAGAGGCGGCGGAAGAAATCGCATTACAATTGCGCCTGCGTGATTTGGCGGGAATCGTTGCGATTGATTTTATAGATATGGAAGAAGAACGCAACAATCGCAAATTAGAGATGAAAATGCGCGAAGTGATGAAGCATGACCGCGCGCGGACCCAGGTTGCAAAGATAAATGCGTTTGGTGTTTTGATGTTGTCACGCCAAAGACTGCGCAGCAGTTTTATTGAATCTTCGTATGTCGCGTGTCCGCACTGTATGGGTGCCGGCGTGGTGCCAAGTATTCAAACGGCGGCGATTATCTTGTTCCGTCATTTGCAAGAAAAATTGCTGGCTAAGGCGGCGCAGAAAATCATTATGACTGTGCCGACCGATGTGGCGATTTACATATTGAATCACAAACGCGCGGAACTTAACGCGATGGAAAATGAATTTGGAACGGAAATCGTAATTGTCGGCGACGACAGTTTGATGAACATTGACCAATATTCAATTCAGCGCGTTGCACCAGAACAGGTCAAAACCGATGAGGTCTTGATGGCGAACGCACCGTCAACCGATGCGAAAAAGAAAAACGCCCAACATACCGAGGCAAAGCGGACCACAATGACCGCGCCACACAGAACGCGCAAACGTCAAAATCAAAAAGGTCAAAAGAAAACAAGTCTTTGGCGAAAATTGGTCGGTTAAAAAAAATCCGCCGTTCGGCGGATTTTTAATTCCCGTTTTTCCCCGAAATGTTTTTGATTAAATCCTATTTTGCACGGGGAGACATGATAAAAATAATATCAAAATTTTTTTAACAATCCCCCCGTGCATGTGATTAAATCCTTACCACATTTTATATCCTGGTTTACAGGTTCGGATACATTGTTTGCGATTTTCGTCCCACCGCATTGACCCGGTTTCGTCATCCGGTCGGTTGCAAATCGGAACACATTCGTTACCTTGCAATGCATACTTTTGACCCTGGTACATACATGCTGTAATTTCGCATTCATAGATATAACCACTGACCGCCACTTCGCCATCGACACGCATATTCGGACATTCTTCGCAACGTGTTTCATCGCGACTTATTTGATAGCCCGGGTCACACTTTGTGATGATGCATTCCCATTCACCGGTCCGCATGTTCTGCTCGTATTCGCCATGTCCATGTGGCACAGAACATGCATCTTGGACACATGCATTACCGGATAGATGATAACCGTTGCCCGCATCACACTCTTCAACTATACACGGACCGTATGCCTTGACCGACGCGTCCCAAGTGCGGATCGCATATGTCGCGTTTGGCACTGTGCATTCCTTGATATCGCTTTCACAGTTTCCATTTTCAATGTGGAAGCCATCAGGACAGTTTTCAAGGAAACATTCATCCCTGTTTATCGCACCCGGCAACGAAGTGTAATTTTCCGGACAACGTCTGCATTCATTGCCATACTGATATGTTCCCGCGGGGCAAATGTCACAGACACCATTTATGGATATATAACCAGGTTCGCATTCTTTCCAATGTGCGTACAGTGTTGTATCCGTACTAATTGTCACCGTTGAAACCGCCGTTGTATTACCACTTGGTGCGGTATGCCATCCTTGGAATTCGTGCCGTGGCCGTTCCGGTGTCGGCAAGTCACCAACCGTTACAGCGGTCCACTGACCATGCCATGTTGTATTGGATGCAATCGCCTTGCCCGCGGAATCACCGTTTTCGGTAATTTTACCGTTGGCATCTATATACGCCATGGTCGCGGTTGTTGTCGCAAAGAACCCTTTGAATTCCAAAGAAACAGCCCTTGAAATTATCGCCGCCGCCGCAGTGTTTTGATTCCAACTTACGGTTGCGGGGTATGCCGTATTGCCGTTGGAATCAAGTGTCAATTGCACATCATTTGTCGGCAACGCGGTCAACCCAGTGTCCCCAATCATTCGCAGGTCACGATCGGGATTAAGGTAAACCCCCATATTAAAGATCGTGTAAAGTGTAGCCGGATCAACATGGTTTCCACGCGCGATATGGTCATCAAGACTTATCGTATACCCGGGTCTGCATTCACTATTGTCGTTGACCGGGTAATAACCAGATTCACAAATGAGTCTGTATTGGCAATTTGGAATATTTGAACCATCGTTTTGTAAACATCGTTCCGAATTGTTATTATACATTATACCATCAGTGTGCAGGATAGTAGCATTGATGTATTCACAACCCGCGATACTTTCTCCACTGGGACATGTTTTTTTGCAATACCAATCACAATTCCTATAACACTGTGTTATATTTGTCGCACCCGCCACAGAATTCGGATATACACCGTTGGTTTCGGTTGAACAACTCTTGCATTCGCCGTTATCATAGAAATACCCTTCGGTACATCCGGTAATAATATACGGACATGTATTATCCCCGATGGCGACACAGGTATCTGATGGATATGTCTTTCTTCCGGGAACTGTGTCTGCCGTAAATTGGCAAATTGAACCGTTCGGGCAAACTTCGACACACGGTGCATCACATGTATTATAACATTGTTTTATACTGGTTGCGCCTTGTTCGGAATGCGGATAGGCGCCACCGGTTGCGGTCGAACAATTTTTGCATTCGCCGTTATCATAGAAATATCCCGCCTCGCATTCTTCAATAACGGTACATGTGGTATTTTCATCCGCATTGGCGACACAATCTGGAAATGGGTTCGTCAATGAATATGTCATTGTTCCAGGAACCGGGTCGTTGTTCTCGGTGTCGCAAATCGCACCAGTTGGACAGGTACAATCCGTCGTACAGTTTTTATAGCATTCTTCTATTCCATGTGCACTTGGATTATTGACATACGGTGATGGGCAATTGAAACATTCTTCATACTCATCGTCATAATACTGCCCGGCTTCACAAGCCCCATATATTGGATACAGGTTGCGCGTTCTGCTTATAATTGGGCTCATATCCGGAGCATTATTCAATATAGCATAGCTTATCACGTCGTTTGCATTTGCGATATTCAAATCATATCCGTCCACAAGCATGGTTCCACTTGTTTGTGGATAACCATAGCCACTAAATTGGTATCCTGTGTTTTGCGCCGCAAGTGGTGCCGTTGTCGCAGGATACAAAATGAATGTATATGACGGGGTTGACAGGGTTTCCGGTGTATACTGACCACTGCCGACAACTTGGCTCCATCCGTAAATACCATTAACAAGTAGGTTTGCATTTGATGTATCACGGTCACCGACGATATAGCGTGTGTTATCATTTGAATTTGCCGTTCCGTTGAATGTAACCGCCGCATGTCTCGGCTTTGCCTCTGGCGTTATAACAGTCGGGCAATTGTTGTACGATGCGTACAATGCATCATCGCACATATCTATGTCATCTTGTTCATTACCATAGAATGAAACCTGAGATGAAACCTGATTTGTCCCCTGCAGGAACCTTGCCTGATTTTGTCCCAATGGTGTGTGGAGACAAGATCTATCACACAATCTATAGCACTGATTTATGCTCCAGTTATATGGTGGACGACTTGTCCACACAGGACCAAGAGTCGTCGCACAACTTTTACATTGCTCGTCTTCGGCATCCCAGTACTCACCGGCGCCACAAACTTCGCACAAGTATGTTTCCGAATTGTGGTTATACATCGGTTCGCAATCATATGTGAAGTTACACTGGGACGCCGTACCTTGGCAACTATATACACCATTATTATAATTCTTGCCGATTACGACGTTGCTGGTCGTATCATAAACACAGCTATCTTCAACCCAATGTTGTTCATTGGCACCCGGGCACCCACCCAAATCCGGGTCACACGGTATGTTGCATTCTGCATAACATTGTTCCACACTGTTTGCATTCGGGTCGGAATGCTGATATTCGTCCGGACAATTTGCACACTGGTCGACATCAATGTAATATCCGTCAGGACAAGATGTGATCGGACATGTTGGGTCAATTGCAACACAGCTTCCCCCCCAATGTATCGTTCCATCAACCGGGGCGCTAGTATCACATTCGGCTCCGTCAGGGCATTCTGTGCACGTTGTTTGACAAGTTTTGTAACATGCCTCTGAACCG